>CAMOFU010000018.1 GCA_946613705.1 uncultured Clostridia bacterium | reverse complement strand
TTTACAGTTTGCAGTTTGCAGTCGGAACTGATATGAGATCGGAAATTGTGACGCTGACGGGTACCGTTATGCGCAGAGATATTGATTATGGAGGCTTAGTTATGGCAAAAGAGATCAAAAAGGTCGTACTCGCTTATTCGGGAGGACTTGATACGTCCATCATTATCCCGTGGCTGAAGGAGAACTACAATAACTGCGAGGTCATCGCTGTTTCGGGTGACGTGGGGCAGGGCACCGAGCTTGACGGGCTGGAGGAGAAGGCTATCAAGACAGGCGCTTCCAAGCTCTATATCGAGGATCTGACCGAGGAGTTCATCACCGATTACGTTTATCCTACCGTTCAGGCAGGCGCGGTTTACGAGAATCAGTATCTGCTGGGTACATCGTTCGCAAGACCGATCATTGCCAAGAGGATCGCCGAGATCGCACTCAGAGAGGGCGCTGATGCTATCTGCCACGGCTGCACGGGCAAGGGCAACGATCAGGTGAGATTCGAGCTGGCTATCAAGGCGTTCGCTCCCGATATGCAGATAATCGCTCCGTGGAGGATCTGGGACATCAAGAGCCGCGATCAGGAGATCGATTATGCAGAGGCTCACAATATCCCGCTGAAGATCAACCGTGAGACGAATTATTCCAAGGACAAGAACCTGTGGCATCTTTCGCACGAGGGCCTTGACCTTGAGGATCCCGCAAACGAGCCGCAGTACGAGAAGCCCGGATTCCTTGAAATGGGCGTATCTCCGCTGCAGGCTCCCGATAAGCCTACTTATATCACCCTGCATTTTGAGAAGGGCGTACCTACCGAGCTCGACGGCAAGAAGCTCTCGGGCAAGGAAATGGTCGCGGCTCTCAACAAGCTGGGCGGCGAGAACGGCATAGGTCTTGCCGATCTGGTCGAGAACAGACTTGTCGGCATGAAGTCGAGAGGCGTTTACGAGACTCCCGGCGGCACGATTCTCTACAAGGCACATGAGGTGCTGGAGACTATTACGATCGATAAAGAGACTGCACGCATCAAACAGTACCTCTCGATCAAGTTTGCCGATATTGTTTACAACGGCCAGTGGTTCACTCCTCTGCGCGAGGCGCTCAGCGCATTCGTTACCGAGACACAGAAGAACGTTACGGGCGATGTAAAGCTCAAGCTCTACAAGGGCAACATCATCAATGCGGGCGTTACCTCGCCGTATACTCTGTATGACGAAGAGGTCGCAACATTCGATGAGGACGAGGTCTACAATCAGGCTGATTCTGCGGGCTTCATCAACCTGTTCGGTCTGCCGATCAAGGTGAGGGCAAAGCTCGAGCAGAAGAGAAACAACAAGTGATCCCGTTAAGATAATATCTAATATCGGAACTATTGAGGGAGGTTTTTGATATGTCGGATAATAACTTATTTGAATCTGCTATTGATAAGAAGGTAGAGCTGACCTATGACAGCCTGCCGAACTCCAAGTTTGAGGACGTGAACTTCGAGTGTGCGAAGTTCTCGAACGTCAATCTGAAATCCGCCGATTTTGACGATGTTAATATGGACGAGGCGACCTTTAACAACATCAGCCTTACCGACGGAAAGTTCACGGATATGTATATGGTGAACACCAGGTTCCTCGGTGTCAACCTTTCCAATTCGCGCTTCGGCTGCTCGATAATGAACAATGTTGAGTTCAAGAATCCCGATCTGAAGAACTCGCAGTTCGTTCACTGCGATCTTTCCAATGTCGAGATCAACGATTGCAAGATCGACGGTCTGAAGATCAACGGAGTTGACATCTGCAAGCTGCTCGAGCAGCACGAAAAGAGCTTGGAGGAACACAAATAAGCAGCTTCTGAATATGTATTGATCTAAAGTGTTGTCGGTGCAGTCCGTCCACGGTCGAAAGACTGCTGAACTGGCGCATCGGCAGCACTTTATCGGTTGATAGGCAGGCAGTATGCAAGTGAGATAAGGAAGGTATCAGGATATGGGAACAAAAATGTGGGCAGGAAGATTTACAAAGGAAACAGATGAGAGGGTCAACGATTTCAATTCGTCTATTTCCTTTGACGCAAGGATGTATAAGCAGGATATCGAGGGTTCGATAGCTCATGCGACGATGCTCGGCGAATGCGGGATCATCGACAAGGGAGAGAGCGCTAAGATAATCGAGGGGCTCAAAGGGATCCTTGCGGATATCGAGAGCGGGGAGCTGAGGTTCGACCCGACTGCCGAGGATATCCATATGTTCAATGAGGCAGAGCTCACCGCGCGGATAGGCGATGCGGGCAAGAGACTGCATACCGCGAGGTCGAGAAACGATCAGGTCGCGCTGGATATCAGAATGTACCTGAGAGACGAGATACCCGTCATCAAGGCGCTGACTGCCGAGCTGACAGAGACACTGATGAAGCTCGCCGAAAAGAACCTTACCACGGTAATGCCCGGGTATACGCATTTGCAGAGGGCGCAGCCGATAACACTGGCACATCACCTTATGGCGTATGTGCAGATGCTGCTGAGAGATCTCGGCAGGCTCAACGATACATATAAGCGGACGAATATAATGCCGCTCGGCAGCGGGGCGCTGGCCTCGACTACATATCCGATCAACAGACAGCGCGTCTGCGAGCTGCTGGGCTTTGACGATATCACACAGAATTCGCTCGACGGCGTTTCGGACAGGGATTTCTGCATCGAGCTGGCATCGGCGCTTTCGATACTGATGATGCACCTTTCGCGCTTCTCCGAGGAGATCGTGCTGTGGTGCTCGTGGGAGTTCAAGTTCATCGAGCTCGACGATGCCTATGCAACAGGCTCGTCGATCATGCCGCAGAAGAAAAACCCCGATGTCACCGAGCTGATAAGAGGCAAGACGGGCAGAGTCTACGGCGACCTCACTACGCTGCTGACAATGATGAAGGGGCTCTCGCTCGCATACAACAAGGATATGCAGGAGGACAAGGAGGCTGTCTTCGATGCGATAGATACCACCAAGCTCTGTCTGACTACATTTATCCCGATGATAGACACGATGAAGGTGCTGCCCGAGAATATGAGGGCGGCTGCGGCAAAGGGCTTCATCAATGCCACCGACTGCGCCGATTACCTTGTGAAAAAGGGTCTGCCCTTCCGCGATGCATATAAGATCACGGGAACGCTCGTGCATACCTGCATAGAGAAGGGGCTTACGCTCGAAACACTGCCTATAGAGGACTACAAGGCGCTTTGTGATACCTTCGGCGAGGACGTTTACGAGGCGATAAGCCTTGAGACCTGCGTGATGCAGCGCAAGGCTGCGGGCGGCCCCGCACCCGAGAGCGTGAAGGCGCAGATAGATCATTCGAGAAAGGCTCTTGAAGCACTGAGATGACTGTTCGGGGAGGACAGGCTATGAAAAAGCTTTTCAATCTGAGCTCACGCAGAGGCAAGGGCTCGGCTGCGTATGAGGGGCGCTGCGGGAACTGTCACAGACATATCGGCGACGACGAATACTGCCGCTACTGCGGAACAAAACGCGGAGAGGGGGAGTTTCTCCCGTTTGAGGACATCGTTCAGTGCGTCTACGGTCCGCCGCCGATACCGAGAACACATCGCTGCAAAAGCTGCGGCTTCGAGTGGACTACCCATGTTATGATCGACAGACAGCGCTACTGCCCGAAATGCGGCGGCTCGGCAGCTGCTGCCGTTAATGAAGGCAGGAACGGTCTGCTGAAATGGAAGGAGCCTGCGCCCGCGGCAGTAAATGAAGGAAAGGAAAATGAAGAGGATGACTAAGGTCTTTATTGACGGAAAGGAAGGCACCACGGGCTTGCAGATCTTTGAGAGGTTTGCGGGACGTGATGACCTTGAGATACTGCTGATAGATGAGGACAAGCGCAAGGACGTGAACGAGAGAAAGCGGCTTATAAACGAGGCCGATATCACGTTTCTCTGCCTGCCCGATGCGGCGGCTATAGAGGCGGCGGCGCTCGCCGAGAAGGATAATGTTCGGATAATAGATGCTTCGACCGCTCACAGAGTCGATCCCGCGTGGGACTACGGCTTTCCCGAGCTTTCGGCACAGCACAGAGAGCGGATCGCAGCTTCAAAGCGCGTTGCCAATCCCGGGTGCTATGCAAGCGGGTTCATCAGTCTTGTTTATCCGCTGGTGCAGGCGGGAGTGCTGACCGAGGATTACCCGCTGACGGCTCACGCGGTCTCGGGCTACAGCGGCGGCGGCAAGAAGATGATAGCGGCTATAGAGGGCGAGGGCAAGACTGAGGAAATGTGCTCGCCGAGACAGTATGCGCTCTCGCAGTGCCACAAGCACCTCCCCGAGATGCAGAAGGTCTGCGGGCTTAAATACAAGCCGATGTTCAACCCGATAGTTGACGATTATTACGCGGGCATGGTGGTATCCGTCCCGCTCGTGACGAGGGCGCTCGCCAAGAGCTGCACCCCCGCCGATATACACGGGATACTGTCCGAGCATTACGAGGGTCAGCGCTTTGTAAAGGTGATGGAGCTCGGCGGCAGAGAGACGCTGCCCGACGGGTTCCTTGCCGCGAATACGCTCGCGGGCACCAACGATATGCAGCTGTTCGTGTTCGGTAACGACGAGCAGATACTGCTCTGTTCGAGACTGGATAACCTCGGCAAGGGCGCAAGCGGTGCCGCGATACAGAATATGAATATCATGCTCGGGCTCGACGAGAGCACGGGGCTTTGAACAGGCTCGGGACTGCGCTGATCGTCCTTGCGGCGGCGGCACTTTGCTCATGCGGGGGACAGGATATCCCGCGGACAGAGATCAACGTTACCACGACTGCCGAAGTGACCGCCGTACAGACGGCTTCCGTTCAGCAGACCGAGACGGAGACTGCTGCCGATACAGCGGGGAAGACCGAGGTGACCGATATGTCAGAGACAGAGAAGAGCACGGCTGCGGCGAAGGAGGTCCCTGCCGAAACGGTGAGCAGGGCGGAGCAGCTGCTTTCGGAGCTGACACTGCGTGAAAAGGTGGGTCAGCTGTTCATGGCACGGTTCGACAGCATCATCTACGACGATAACGGCGACCACTATGTGCAGGCTATGGACGATGCGCTCAGGGACAGCATCGGGCAGTACCCCGTCGGCGGGTTCATCGCTATGGGGGCGAACATCTCGGGAGAGGAGCAGATAACAAGGCTGAACGCCGATGTTTCGGCGCTTTACGATAAGGTCAAGCCGTTTATCTGCACCGACGAGGAGGGCGGCTTCGTTGCAAGGATCGCAAACAGCGGGTGCATAGATGTCCCGTCGTTCCCGAGCATGAGTATTATCGCCGCCGAGGGCGATGTCGGCAAGGCTTCGGAGGTCGGGCGGACGATCGGCGGATATCTCAAAAGGCTCGGCTTTCACCTTGACCTTGCGCCTGTTGCCGATGTGAATACCAATCCGCTGAACATCGTCATCGGAGCGAGAGCCTTCGGCAGCGACCCCGAGAGGGCGGCGGAGTTCGTGAGCGCCGTGGTGGACGGTCTGCACGAAAGCGGGATAATGAGCTGCCTGAAGCACTTCCCCGGGCACGGTGACACGGCTGAGGATACTCACTTTATGACCGCAGCCGTCAATAAGACCTGGGAGGAAATGAAGGAGTGCGAGCTGATACCGTTTATCGGCAGCCTTGACAAGACCGATATGATAATGGCGGCACACATCATCGCGCCGAAGGTCACGGGGGACGATACTCCCGCATCGCTTTCCCGTACTCTGCTTACCGAAAAGCTGAGGAACGAGCTGGGCTATGACGGGGTGATAATCACCGACGGGCTTTCAATGGAAGCGATAAACAAATACTACACCTCCGAGGAATGCTGCATCAGGGCGATACAGGCGGGGGCGGATATACTGCTCAAGCCCACGAAGGATCACGAGGCTTTCGAGGCTGTGCAGAAGGCGGTCGAGGACGGTGTTATCACGCAGGAGCGGCTCGATGAGAGCGTGCTGCGGATATTGAGACTGAAGGAAAAATACGGATTGCTGGGATAGATATGACAACTGTTTATTTTGTAAGGCACTGCCAGCCCGACCCGAGCGGAGGGTATAATCCCGAGTTCCCGCTGACCGAGCAGGGGCGGAGGGACGCGCTGCTCGTGGCTGATGTGCTGAGAGACAAGGACATAAGCGCGGTGTATTCTTCGAGCTATATCAGAGCGGTGCAGACGGTAGCTCCGTTTGCCGAGGCTGCGGGGCTTGAGGTCATCAGGGAATATGAGCTGCGTGAACGCGCCGCAGGAGACTGGGCAAGTGATTTCCATGACTATGCCGAGATGATAAACGGGCAGCTGCTTGACTTCGACTGCAAATGTGAGGGCGGCGAGAGTCTGAACGAGGTCCAGCGAAGATGCATGGCAGCGCTGCGGCGGATAGTGCAGGAGCATGACGGCGAGGCGGTAGTGATCGGCACTCACGGTATGGCGCTGACGGCGATGCTGAGGCACTATTTTCCGCATTTTAATGAGAAGGATTTTTATATGATAGTTGATCTGATGCCGCTGGTGCTCAGGCTCGATATCGAGGGAGACAGCGCCGTCGGCTACGGGCTGGAGCTTGCAGTCAAGCGGATATATCCGAACAGCTATCTGAAAATGTGAGGCAGTGATGAGGATAGAAAACGGTCTGCTTTATCTTGACGCTGTTAAGCAGATGATACTCGAATACTATGAGTTTTTGGGGCGCGACCTGAGCTTTCAGGATATCGGCAGTGAGCTTGAAGACCTGTCGGCGAAATACGCTCCGCCGGAGGGAAGACTGCTGTGCGCGGTCACCGATGAGGGCGAGCCCATAGGCTGTGTGGCTTATCACAGACACAGCAGCGAGCGCTGCGAGATGAAGCGGCTGTTCGTAAGACCCGAGCACAGAGAGCTCCGCGCGGGGCGGGCGCTGATAGAAGCGATCCTTCGTGCGGCTGAGGAGGACGGGTATTCCGAAATGGTGCTCGACACGATAACCCCGCTGCAAAGCGCGATACATCTGTACAAAAAGTACGGCTTTGAGGAATGCGAGCCGTATTATCATAACCCGATGGACGATGTTGTCTATATGAAGAAGAAATTATAAAGAGGTAAGTAAAATGGAACAGTTTGAAGGCTACAAGTATATCGAAGGCGGCGTGTGCGCCGCGAAGGGCTTCAAGGCAAACGGGCTTTACTGCGGCATCAAGAAGCCGTCCGCCCCTGCCGACGGCAACGAGAGCCCCTTTGACAATATGAAGAACGATCTTTGTCTTGTGACATCCGATGTGATGTGCAATGCGGCATCGGTGTTCACTCAGAACAAGGTGCAGGGCGCACCCGTGACCGTGTCGAGGAACAACCTTGCGGCAACGGGCGGCAGGGCGCAGGCGTTCATTCTCAACTCGAAGAATGCCAACACCTGCAATGCCGACGGCGAGGAGAAGGCAATGAGAATGTGCGAGCTGACCGCCGAGCGCATAGGCATAAAGCCCGAGGAGGTGCTGGTGGCGCAGACGGGCGTTATCGGGCAGGTGTTCCCGATAGAGCCTGTTGAGGAAAAGATAGACGAGCTCGTTGCGGGGCTTGCGTATGATAAGAATATCGAAGCGGCAACGGCGATAATGACGACCGATACCGTAAAGAAGGAGGTCGCGGTCGAGTTCGAGCTGGACGGCAGAGTGTGTCACCTCGGCGGCATGGGCAAGGGCAGCGGAATGATACACCCGAATATGGCGACTACCCTCAACGTCATCACCACCGACTGCGCTGTGAGCGCGGAGATGCTGCAAAGGGCGCTCTCTGAGGTCGTGAAGATCACATACAACTGCCTCTCGGTGGACGGCGACCAGTCAACGAACGACACCTGTGCGGTGATGGCGAACGGGCTTGCGGGCAATCCCGAGATCACAGCCGAGGGCGGGGACTACGAGGTGTTCAGGCAGGCGCTTTACATCGTTATGATGAACATTACCCGTATGCTCGCCAAGGACGGCGAGGGCGCTACAAAGCTGCTCGAATGCAAGGTCAGCGGTGCGAAGGATCGGGATACTGCGATAACAGTTGCAAAGAGCGTTATCTGCTCGCCGCTGTTCAAGTGCGCGATGTTCGGTGCAGATGCGAACTGGGGACGTATACTTTGCGCGGTGGGCTATGCCGATGCGGAGTTCGATATCGGTGATGTGGACGTAGTGCTGGCATCTGCTGCGGGCAGCGTACACGTCTGCGAAAACGGCAGCGGCATCCCGTTTTCCGAGGAGGAGGCAAAAAAGGTGCTGCTCGAGGACGAGATACAGATACTTGTGAAGATCGGCAGCGGCAGCGGCACCGCGACCGCATGGGGCTGCGACCTTACATACGATTATGTAAAGATCAACGGAGATTACAGAAGCTGATAAAACGAGGTGAAGGCTATGGCACCTGATTTTACACCCTATCTCATGGCGGGGGAACAGATAATGTGGCAGGGCGAGAGCCATAAGGACGGCCCGCCTGCCGATACAAGGGCAAACAGCTCGATGAGGCTGTTCGCTGTGGTGTGGACGCTCATTTCGGGAGGTATGTTCGGGTTCATCATCTTTACCGAGAACGGCAATACCCGTATGAAGGGCGGCGCGTGGGCGGCGGTGATAGCCTGCGGGATATTGTTTGTCGGTATCGGGATCGGGCTGTTCGTATCGACGCTGCGTTTCAGGCACGAGTACTACTGCATCACCGACAAGCGCTTTATCCGAATGAACGACAAGGGCGTTATGCAGCAGCAGAGCGACCTTTCGCATATCCTTTCCGCCGAGCTTACGGGCATGAAGAACGGCTACGGCTCGATAGCCATGAAAACGGACATCGTCCACCATCATCACACCAACGGGCATTATCACACCAACCGCGAATACTGGAAGATGCAGGGAGTTGAGCAGCCCGCGGAGTGCTTCCGTATGCTGACGGGCATCTTGCAGATAAACGACGAATACAGGAATTGACAATTTGACAAGGGAGTATGAAAAATGGAGATCCAGAACAGTATCCGCAGCCAGATCCTCTCGGACGCGCTGCCCTATATCCAGAAGTATCACAACAAGGTCGTGGTCATCAAGTACGGCGGAAATGCCATGACCAATGACGAGCTTAAAGAAGCCGTGATGAGAGATATCGTGCTGCTTACCGAGGTCGGCATCAAGGTGGTGCTGGTACACGGCGGCGGCCCCGAGATCAATGCGATGCTCAAAAAGGTAGGCATCGAGAGCAAGTTCATCGGCGGGCTGAGATACACCGATGCGGACACTATGGATATAGTCAAGATGGTGCTTGCGGGCAAGGTCAACAAGGAGCTCGTGCAGGCGCTTCAGCTCCACGGCGGCAAGGCACTCGGTCTGTGCGGGATCGACGGAGAGATGATCGTTGCGGAGAAAAAGGAGGACGGCGTTGATCTCGGCTTCGTGGGCGATATCAAGCGCGTTACCACCAAGCCGATCATTGATGCGCTCAACGACGGCTATGTGCCTATCATAGCAACGGTGGCTACCTCCGCGAGCGGTCAGGCATATAATATCAATGCCGACACCGCTGCGGCGCGTATAGCAAGCTGCCTGAGAGCCGAGAATCTTATACTGATGACAGATATCGCGGGTCTGCTCGAAAACAAGGACGACCCCTCAACGCTTATCCCGTCGGTGCAGGTGAGCGAGGTGGCTTACCTCAAAAGTACGGGCATCATCAGCGGCGGCATGATACCCAAGATCGACTGCTGCGTGGAGGCTGTCCGCCGCGGCGTGAAAAAGACCTGCATAATCGACGGCAGGATACCCCATTCGATACTCATAGAGCTGCTCTCCAGCGAGGGCATCGGCACGCAGTTTATCTGATCTTGTAAGCTGCTGATCTGACGGAAAGGAGCTGAGACCTAAATGGCTGCACTATTTACCAATGAATCGGTGATCGAGAAGATCACGTCGTTTGCGGGCTTCGGGCACGAGAAGCAGAAGCGACGAAGCACGATCATTGTGCTCGCAACGGTAATAATGGTCGGGATAGCGTTCAGCCTGGTGTTCCTTATCCCGAGAGAATACAGATTTGTCGCAGCTCTGCTCTCGGCACTGCTGTTCGGCGCGGCGATAGTCGGGATGTGGCTCAAGGTTCCCAAGAGCACGGGCAGCGGCTCTGCCATGACGGGCATGGGGCTGCTGCGGACGGGCGACAGCGTGACCTACAGATATGAGTTCTTTGAGGACAGATTCACCGCCAGCACGGACACGACATGGGAGTATCCGTATTCCCAGCTGATATCTGTAAGAGACATCGGCGGGGCGTTCCAGATGAAGACCCCGCAGGCGGCTTACACCGTGAAGAAGAAGGGCTTCTCCGAGGGCGGGCTGAATGCTTTCAAAGAGCTGATGACAAGGAACAGGATACAGATAATATAGTATATTAGAATTTGATAAAGAAGGAATGTAAAATGAATAAAACTGAGTCAACGATAGAAAAATTCAACGAGCACGTCGTCCCGAGCTACGGCAGGTACGATCTGGTGCTTGAACACGGCAGCTCGCGGACGGCGGTAGACGAGGAGGGCAGGGAGTACATCGACTTCGGCTCGGGCATCGGAACGAACTCGCTGGGCTACTGCGATGAGAAGTGGGTAGAGGCGGTGTGCGCTCAGGCTCACGCGATACAGCATACCTCAAATTACTATTACACCAAGGTGCAGGCAGACTTTGCTGCGAAGCTGTGTGAGCTGACGGGCTACAGCAAGCTGTTCTTCGGCAACTCGGGTGCCGAGGCCAATGAGTGCGCGATCAAGACCGCAAGGAAATACAGCTTTGACAAATACGGCAGGGACGCGCAGCGCAATGTTATAATCACGCTGGTGAACTCCTTCCACGGGCGGACGATCGCAACTCTTTCCGCAACGGGGCAGGACGTGTTCCACAACTATTTCTTCCCGTTCGTCGAGGGCTTCGTTAATGTTGAGGCAAACAATATCGGCGATCTGAGGGCGAAGCTCGCCGAGAACGAGGGCAGGGTCTGCGCCGTGATGTTTGAGTGCATACAGGGCGAGGGCGGAGTCGTTACGCTGGATAAGGAGTTCCTCGATGCGATCTCGGAGGAGTGTGCCGCGAAGGATATCCTGATGATCTGCGACGAGGTGCAGACAGGTGTCGGCAGGACGGGGAAATTCCTCTGCTGCGAGCATTTCGGCATCAGGCCGAATATAGTCACGCTTGCAAAGGGTCTTGCGGGCGGTATCCCGATAGGTGTATGCCTGTGCGATGAAAAGACCTGCGATGTGCTTACCGCAGGCACTCACGGCTCGACCTTCGGCGGGAATCCTATCGTCTGCGCAGGCGGCAACGCAGTGCTCGACCGTGTTTCGGACGGGGACTTCCTCGGGCAGGTGACTGCAAAGGGAGAGCATTTCCGCAGCAGGCTTGCCGAGATAGACGAGGTAGAGGGCGTTGACGGCATCGGCCTGATGATCGGTGTAAGGCTGAAAAGCAAGGACGCGCACGATGTTGCCAAGGCTTGCCTTGACAACGGACTGCTGATACTCACGGCAAAGGATAAGCTGCGCTTCCTGCCGCCGCTGACTATCACCGAAGAGGAGATAGACAAGGGGCTGGAGATACTGAAAAAGGTATTGGCAAAGGCATAAACAATTAAACAACGGAGGTAATCACAATGAAGCATTTACTCAAGCTGCTCGATCTTTCCAAGGAGGAGATCATCGACATACTCAACCTTGCGGATCAGCTGAAATACGAGAACAAGAACGGCATCGAGCATCACAGGCTCAAGGGCAAGACGCTCGGCATGATCTTCCAGAAGAGCTCGACCCGTACCCGCGTGAGCTTTGAAACGGGTATGTATCAGCTTGGCGGTCAGGCGCTGTTCCTTTCCAACCGCGACCTGCAGATCGGGCGCGGCGAGCCTGTTCAGGATACCGCCCGCGTGCTAAGCCGCTACATCGACGGCATCATGATCCGCACCTTCGAGCAGAAGGAGGTCGAGGATCTTGCAAAGTACGGCTCTATCCCGATAATCAACGGCCTTACCGATTTCTGCCACCCCTGCCAGGTGCTTGCCGACCTGATGACGATACGCGAGCACAAGGGGCGCTTTGACGGCCTGAAGATGTGCTATATCGGCGACGGCAACAATATGGCGAATTCGCTGATCGTAGGCGGGCTGAAGGTCGGCATGAGCGTTTCCATAGCCTGCCCCGAGGGATACCGTCCCGACCCCGAGGTGCTGGAGTTTACCAAGCAGTACGGCGACAAGTTCTTTATGACCGACAAGCCGATAGAGGCTGCAAAGGGCGCAGATGTGCTGTTTACCGATGTGTGGACCTCTATGGGCGAGGAAGCCGAGACCGAGAAGCGCAAGGCAGCATTCGCGGGCTATCAGATCAATGCCGAGATCATGGCGGCGGCAAACGAGGGCGCAATGGTACAGCACTGCCTGCCCGCACACCGCGGCGAGGAGATCACCGAGGAGGTATTCGAGTCCCACGCGGACGAGATCTTCGACGAGGCAGAGAACCGTCTGCACGCTCAGAAGGCGGTCATGGTCAAGGTGATGGGATAAACAGATCGGACGTATATCGCAGCATCACAGGGACGGGGCTTATCGGCGGCTTAGCCGAATAAGCTCCGAGGTCTCTGCTGCGCACTAACATGAGCCGAGAGGGTGTTCTTATGAGCAGTGTTCAAAGGCCGCAGACGATAGAGGAGCTGCTGCTGTTCTGTCAGGAGAAGAATATGCCGCTGCGTACCATGCGATTCTTTATCGGCGAGGATTATCCCGAGCCGAAGGCATTCGGCATCTTCCGTGATGCGGACGGCGATTTTGTGGTGTATAAAAACAAGGCCGACGGCTCGCGGGCGATAAGATACAAGGGTCCCGACGAGGCAAGGGCGGTCGGTGAGATATACGACAAGCTGCACTCGGAGATAATGCAGCGCAAGCAGGGCAGCGGTATCCGCCGTTCGCAGGACTATGTGAGCACCGAACCGAGGCAGAGAAAGCCGTTCACCGTCAGGTCGCTGCTGAGTCCGTCGAATATCATGCTGGTCCTGCTGATAGTGATAGCAGTATTCATCTGCGTGCGGGAGTCCAATAATCCGAGCCGAGGGTATTACCGCCACGGCGGCTCACGGTATTACTACGACAGCGACGAATGGTATTACTATGACGACGGCGCGTGGGTCATCGCGGACGTTCTTGACTGGATGGAGGACGATTACGACGACTATTATGTCTCGAACGATTATTACGACGGATTCGGCGCGAACGATTTCAGGCTCTCGCCCTATTACGACGGCTACTACGAGCGCAGCAACGACGATTACTATGACGACGACTATGACGATGACGACTGGGACTATGATTTCGGTGACTGGGATACAGGCGGGACAGACTGGGATACCGACTGGTAGACAGCGTGTTCGCAGCAGATCGAAAGGAGCATTGATATGAAGCCATTCAAAGGCAGGGAGTTCACTCCCGATGAAGACGTTCAGGACGTTTACGGCCCGCCGCCCGAGGACGCGGAGCCTGTCCTCGAGACTGAGGTGATGCAGTGCGTCTACGGTCCCCCGAGCATGATGAACGGCGGGACAGAGCCCGTGCTGCGCGGGGACACCTCCGCCGATGCGGAGGTCACCGAAGAGTTCGGGCTGCTGCTGGGCTGCTGCCGCAGCATTCGGGAGAGGACGGACTTTAAGCCGAAGGTCGCGCTCGTGCTCGGGTCGGGGCTGGGCGATTTTGCCGAAACGTCGGTGGATATCGAATGTGCGATAGATTATCATGATATCAAGGGGCTGCCGTTTTCTACCGTGCAGGGGCACAGGGGCAGGTTCGTGTTCGGGTATATCGGCGATGTGCCTGTTGTTGTGATGCAGGGAAGAGTGCATTACTACGAGGGCAACACCTCGGCGGCAGCAGTGCGCGGGGTGCGGCTGATGTCGATGCTCGGTGCAGAGGTGCTGTTCCTGACCAACGCTGCGGGGGGGATAGATCCGTCCTTCCATGCGGGGGACTTTATGCTTATCGAGGATCATATCTCAAGCTTTATTCCCAATCCGCTGATCGGGCGGAACATAGATCAGATCGGCACACGCTTCCCCGATATGAGCTGTGTCTATGATATGCAGCTGCGCAGCATTATCGGCAGCACGGCGCAGGAGCTCGGGATAGGGCTCAGGCACGGTGTGTATGTGCAGCTTTCGGGGCCGTCGTTCGAGACACCCGCAGAGATAAGGATGCTGCGAGGGCTCGGCGGCAATGCCGTCGGTATGTCGTCGGTCATCGAAGCGATCGCGGCACGTCACGCGGGAATGAGGGTCTGCGGGATATCCTGCATATCAAACCTCGCCAGCGGAATGACCGATCAGCCGCTCTCTCATGCCGAGGTGCAGGAGTCTGCCGACAAGGCAGCACCCAAGTTCCGCGAGCTGGTAAGCAGGTCGATCGTGAAGATCGGCGGGACTCTTTGAACCTAAACAGCTCCCGAGCTGTCTCGACCGAGACGGTTCGGGGGCTGTTTTGTTCGCTTTCAGCTCGGCACAGCGGTGTATACATATACGAGATATACTATATATGAGCTTGCTTGACGGCGGATTTTGGTTCGTTTGCATAAAGGGCGTATATGCAAATTGTGCATATCGGCGAAAAATCAAATAAGCCTGTTATTTTACTGAAAAATATGTTATAATTAACTGTGTGACATTTCCGAACGGGCAGATGCCCGTGTTGTTCCGAGGGGGATCTTATGGGAAACAGAAAACGTCTCGCGGTTTTTGTCGGGCAGGCTGATGAAAGCTATCAGAGCAGATTTATAACAGGATTTACCGAGAGCGCATTCCGTTATGACATGGACGTGTGCGTTTTCGCCATGTATCATAAATATCAGAATACCGAGGAGCGTGAGCGCGGCGAGTCAAACATCTTCTCGCTGATGAATGAGGAGCTGTTCGACGGCGCTGTATTGCTCGAGGATACGATACAGACCGACGGCGCGGCGGACAAGCTTGAAAAGCGCCTGTTTGACAGGTTCAACAAGCCCGTGCTCGTGATCGAAAAGGAAAGCAGGTATTTCCCGAGCATTCTTACCGATTGCCACGATGCGATAGTTGAGCTGGTGTCGCATCTGATAGAGGAGCATAACTGCACGGACGTGGTCTTCCTCTCGGGCAAGCGCTGGCATAAGCACGCGCAGGAGCGTCTCCGCGCGGTAAGAGATGCTATGGAGCAGCACGGCCTTGAGCTGCCCGACGATAAGGTGGTCTACGGCGACTTCTGGTATCAGAGCGGCGAGCTGTGTGCGGACACCCTGCTGGCGGACGGCAAAAAGCTGCCCGACGCGGTGGTGTGCGCCAACGATGCAATGGCGATCGGTCTTTGCAAGGCGCTCGATCAGCAGGGGGTAAGGATACCCGAGGACATAGCTGTCGTGAGCTATGACTCGACCTTCGAGGGGCAGACCTCGCCCAAGCCGATAACCTCATCGCTGATACCTGCGGAGGAGTTCGGGCACTACGCTGCCGATTATATGAACGACATCTTCTCGGGCCGCGAGACTGCGCCCTTTACGGCAGAGCCGTATCTTGTGAGGGGCGAAACGTGCGGCTGCGGGAGGGATAAGATAAACATACCCGAGTTCAAGCTGATAAGAGATCAGTGGGGCACCGATATCTCTGAGGAGGGCTTTGATTCGGTGAACAATACTATGGCAGAGGATATCCTGAAGCAGACCGAGCTTGCCGACCTGATCGGTACGGTGTATTCATATGCGTTCCAGATCAAGGGCGTCAAGAGCTTCCACCTGTGTCTCAACGATGTGTGGAGCGGCATGGGCTCTGTCGAGGATATCCGCTGCTCGAACAACGGCTATTCGGAGCATATGATATATGCTGTGAGATACAACAGCGATAACATGGACGGCATCGCGGGGCTTGACAGGGAGTTTGAAGTGAAACAGCTGCTGCCCTGCCTTGAAAGCGGCGACAGTCCGAAGGCGCTGATATTCACTCCCGTGTTCTTCGGGGATTTCTGCTACGGCTATGCTGCGGTGGACTACGGCAGCGTTCCGAGGAGCTATGACGATGTTTACCGCAGGTGGATAGGGCTGGTATCCCGCGGGCTCGAAAGCGTGAGAAGATACTCCGAGATGCAGGTGCTGCAGGAGAAGCTGAGTCAGCTGCAAACGGGCAAGTTCACGGCTGTCAATGCCGCCTACGACAAGCTGAGCGAGGCCGAGCGCAGGGACTACGATCTTGTGACGAAGATGCTCGACGGGAATCTGTTCACCTATCACTTCCAGCCGATAGTGAATACGATAGACGGCGGGATATATTCCTTCGAGGCACTGATGCGCTCGAATACCGAGAAGCGTGTGCCGCCGCTCTCTATCATCAAGTATGCCGATATGCAGGGAAGATTGCAGGATATCGAGAAGGCGACATTCATGAACGTTTTCGATATCGTGGAGCGCGAGCTTGATAAGATCGGAAAGGCGAAGATATTTATAAACAGTATCCCGGGGGTGCGGCTGGAGGACGAGGATTTCAAAAAGGTCGAGCTTATGCTGGACAAGCTTTCCGATACCGTCGTGGTCGAGCTGACCGAGGAGGCGGAGCTGGGCGACGATGATCTGGAGCGCCTGAAGGATCTGTTCCGCCGTCACAACATAAAGATCGCAGTCGATGATTACGGCACGGGCTATTCAAACGTAAGCAATCTGCTGAGGTATATGCCGAACTATGTCAAGATAGACCGCGCACTTCTCAGCGACATACAGAACAAGCCGCAGAAAAGGCATTTTGTCAAGGAGATAATCGGATTCTGCCACGACAACGCGATAATGGCGCTGGCAGAGGGCGTTGAGACTCCCGATGAGCTGAGAACGGTGATACTGCTCGGTGCCGATCTGATACAGGGCTATTATACCGCGCGGCCGTCGGCGGGATTCGTTTCGTCGATAGACGAGGGGATAAGGGACGAGATAAGGAAATACCACAAGGAGTATACCGAGGGCGGAGCCGAGCAGAGATACATCGCGGGCAGGACGAACCGTGTGTCGCTGGCATCGCTGGTCAAGGACAACGTTACGGAGATCGTTGTGGGGCAGGGGGCTATGATCTACAAGGATATCACGGTCTACGGCACCCCCGGTGTAAGGACGAATGTGCATATCCGCGTGGAGCAGGATTACACGGGGCAGATCACGCTCGAAAACGTCTGTCTGTCGAACATCAAGACGATGCCCACGATCGAGCTGGGCGAGAAGTGCGATGTCACGATCGTGCTGGTGGGTGAGAATACGCTGCGCAATTCGGGCATACTCGTTCCCGATACCTCTAAGCTGACGGTAGAGGGTGACGGAAATCTGAGGATAGAGCTGTTCTCGTCGGAATACTACGGGATAGGCAATCTGCCTGCGGCGGCAACGGGCGACCTTGTGTTCTCGCTGAGCGGTCTGATAGATATTAAGGGCAGCGGTGTGAACGGTGTCTGCATCGGAGCGGGACAGGGCGGCAGGATAAGGATAAACAGCGGCCGCTATCGGCTCGATGCGGGCGGTCACGAAGCGCTGGGCATCGGTGTGATGTCGGCAGACGCGGTAGTGTTTATAGATGCGTGCAGCATCGCGGCGGAGTTCAACGCTGAGCAGGGTGCGGGGATAGGCTCGCTTACGGGCAGCGCGAACCTTTCGGTGAGCAGATGCTCGCTGGATATCCGCGGCGACGGCACGGATATAGCGGGCATAGGAACGATAAGCGGAAAGAGCTGCCGCCTGCTGATGGACGCTTCGAGCGCGGATATGAAGCTGAGTGCGGTGAGATCGACGGGGATAGGCTCGCTCAGCGGCAGGACAAAGCTCGAAACGCTCTCGACGCTGCTGAAGATAGAGACCTCGGGTGAGCAGGCGCTTGCGATGGGCGGCTACAATAAGGAGCAGCAGATAGTCATGCGGCGCTCGGACGCGAGGTGGACTGTCAGCAATATGCTCGGGCGGGACTGCTTTGCACGCGGTGACGGCTTCAGGATCGTAAACGGTCAGAGCAGCTTTATCTTAAACGGTGAGGAAGTGAAAAGAGAGTCCGTCCCCGAGTAGGAGAAGATAAAACAACGCCCTCTGTGCCGTAAAATGGCGCAGAGGGCGATTCGTT
>CAMOFU010000017.1 GCA_946613705.1 uncultured Clostridia bacterium | reverse complement strand
ATTAAAGAGTACAGCAGAAGGCTTAGCTGTACTCTTTTTTGTGCTGCAAGCACGGCGGCTTTTCACAAAAAGTTTACAAAGTACAAAATATGGGATAATTGGAGATATTACATTTTGATTACAATACATCTTGTGCTTGTAATATTTAGAGACAACAATATATTCCCCGTGAAAATTTGTTCCCTGCATAATATCCAAAACAGCCCCGAAAATATTGATGATTTTGACAATTGATTTTTAGCCCTGCAATTGATATAATTTTTATACAAAATGTAACCTGAACCGACATTAACCGATTTTTTGGACATTTGAGTATTAAACAATGTCGGCAGGAAGCAGACAGAGTATTTGCAGCATTAAGGAGGATTGGTCATTATGAGATTCCGGGTCAACAAGGCAGCACTTTCTGTTTCGACCGCGGTGCTGATGGTAACTTCAATGTTCTCTATGCTCGGCACCTCAGCCTCTGCCGAGAACGAGATAAGGCTTTCGGCAGACAGGAAGCAGGCGGCACCGGGCGACAGGATCAATGTATCGGTGGACTATGTTCCGAATGATACGGGCGCTTCGGGCATCACGCTCAACCTGCTTTATGACCCCGACAAGGTAGCTGTCCATATCCCGACCGCCGAGGAGGCAGACACGGTATACGCTCTCTCGGGCGGCTTCTCGGTCATCACCAACTATGCCTATGCAGAGGGCACGGTGAGGATAGTCGGCGCAAATCTGATGAATACGAATATCACTGACGATCAGACGCTTTCTCTGGCATCGTTCGATGTGCTCGGGCTTTGCGAGGGGGATATAGATTTCACCGTTGAGGTGGAGACTATGGTCTCGGCAGCGGACGGCGGGTTCGTGACCTCGAAGTATGCCACTGTTCCCGTAACGGTCGAGGGTCCGAAGCCTGCTGCTGTGACGACTGTGACTACACCCCCGATCACGACCAAGGCGACCACCACGACCGAGGCAGTGACAACGACCAAGGCGACCACCACGACAGCGGCGGTGACGACGACCAAGGCGACGACAACTACAGCGGCGGTGACGACGACCAAGGCGACTACCACGACTGCTGCGGTGACAACGACCAAGGCGGCCACTACCACCGAGGCGGAGACTACCACCGAGGCGACGACGACTGCTGCTCCCGTTACAACGACGGCTGAGGTAACTACCACTACAGCCGCACCCGTGACTACGACGACAGCTCCCGAGGCACTGCCCGAGGAGACAGAGAAGCCCGAGGAGCCCGAGGAGGGCAGCGGCGATCCGCTGTTCAGCTATCATCAGGAGGGCGGGGACTTCAACTCCGAGAGCAATGTTTCCTACAATATCAAGGTCTCGGATTATGTGACCGATTATTCCAAGCACTACAATATAAAGATAAACGTTGAGGCCAGCGCGAATGCCAACGGCGGCGTGGGCATGATACTCGACGGGCAGTATCAGAAGCAGAACAACCGTCTGCGCACAGGCGGCGAGGAAACATGGGTGCTTGAGGATATAGACCCGTCCAAGCTCGGCAGCGATCTTGTGGTAGCACTGTATTATCTCAAGGACAATGCGGATTTCAGCGTTAATTCGGTAGAGTTCTCCGAGGTGGAGCGCTCGTTTGATGAAGATGCTCCCGACGGGACAGGTGATGAAGCTGCCGATGATAACGGTGAGGAGCAGCCTGCTGAGGACGGCGGCGATGATGCCGACAGCGAGCAGCAGGAGGAGCCTGCGGAGAACGGCGATGCTGCCGACAGTCAGGTCACCGATGAGGATACCGAAGGCGAAGAGGCGCAGTATGAGGACAGCAATGAAAATGAGGATCCTGCCGATGAAAGCAGTGAGATCGCTGACAGCGCCGATGATGAGACGGACAGCGAAGAGGAATACAACGCCCCCGAGGATACAGGCAGCGGGGAAGAGGATACAGACGGCGGCGAGAGCTATGATGCGGTCTCCGATGAGATAGCTGATGCTGATACGGACGATACCGCGGACAGCTCTGCACAAGCCGAAGAAAATGAAGATGGCACTGACAAGAAGTCAGCCGATGCAGACGCAGACTCTGACATAGGAGAGGATCAGAGCACCGTCATAAGCACGGGGACCAATGCCGGTGATACATCGGCGGATAAGACTGTTCAGCCTGCGGCAAAGGATATAGAAGAGGCGGTTGTACACGCATCTCAGCAGGCTGACAGCTCGTCCGCAGGAAAGAACCCTGCAACGGGCGAGAGCCACTATGTAAGAAATGTGCTGCTGATACTCAGCGGCGGATATGTGCTCTGGTCACTGCTGACTGTGCTTGCTCAGCACAGAAAGGCGGCAAAGGAAGACAAGGAATGATTAGTTAGCTGTTTAGCCGACGGACATCTTTGTGCAAAAATGCATTAAGATGTCCGTTGTGATTTTGTTCAAAAATCCGAGGATAAAATGTATAAAATGACAAAATTTTAATTCTGTTTTTTACTTTCCGTGACAATGTGCGCGAAATATGATATA
This sequence comes from uncultured Clostridia bacterium, assembly GCA_946613705.1. GTDB lineage: Bacteria > Bacillota > Clostridia > Oscillospirales > Ruminococcaceae > FB2012. The sequence goes on along the minus strand of CAMOFU010000017.1, from coordinate 15,818 downwards.
ATAAAAGTTGGCTCGGCGGAAGAGATCCGGGTCGCGGAGCTATCAGAGGGTCATGTGCTGTCGCAGCAGACAGGGCATGATCGGCAGATACAGGGGTGAAGCTTGTTGAACAGAATAGTAAGAGCTGTTATTGCGGCGGCGGCAGCAGCAGGCATGGCAGCGGCGGGGGCGGCATTGTCGGGGACAGCAGTGAGAGCCGAGGCTGCAAATGTCAGTCCTGCGTGGACAAGGAATGCTGTTGACCTGTCCGAATGCGATGTGCAGCTTGATAAAAAGGAATATACCTATACGGGCGGCAGCGTTATGCCCGACAGGACGATAGGCAGCGGGTATTCGATAACCTATAACGGCGAGCTGCTGCTGCGCGGAAGAGATTACGATGTGAGCTATTCGGACAACGTTGAGACGGGACAGGCTGTGATGACACTAAGCGGTGTCGGCAGATACTCGGGCACTGTGGAGGTGCCGTTCATGATCCTGCCGAAGCAGAACAGGATCATGTCGCTTTCCACGGGGAACGGCGGCATAAGGGTCGCATTCCAAAAGGACGAAGAAGCGCTCGCTTATCAGGTGATATACAGTCAGGACAAGAGCTTTAAGACCTATCACAGCACGACGGTGACGGATAAGGAAAGGACCTATGTGAACCTGACGAATGTTCCGAGGGCGGGCGAGAGATGGTATGTCAAGGTGCGGTCGTTCGTGACAGCGGACGGAGATGTAAAGTCCGCGAGATACGGCGAGTATTCGGAAATGCGCAGCATAGATACGAGAATGGAGCTCGGCAAGGTCACGATACCGTATATATCCTACACCTACTCGGGGTACAGGATAAACCCGACTGTGAAGGTGAAGGACGTTAAGGGGGCATTGGTCCCCGCCGATGCGTATAAGGTGACCTATTCCGATGATCTGAAGGTCGGAACGGCAAGGATAACCGTGAAGGCGGTCGGGAAGGCATACAGCGGCAGCATAGTCAAGGAGTTCTACATAAAGCCCGAGCGCAACTCGATCACCTCGTCGGAGTGCAGCGGCAGCGGGTTTCGGATAAGCTGGAAGAAGGGAACTGCGGGAACGGTCGGCTATCAGGTGCTTTACAGCACGAGCGAGGATTTTTCGCAGAATGTACACAGCTACACCTCTGCCGACCTCAACGATCTGAGCGAGAGGTTTTCGAGGGTGCCGAGAGCGGGCGAGACGTGGTATGTAAAGGTGCGGTCGTTCTTTACAAAGGACGGCAGGCTGACCTCTACAAGATACGGCAACTACAGCCGCGCTGTCAGGGTCGTTACCGTGAGCAGGTTTGAAACTGCGGTGAGGGGGGCATATATCTATGATACACCGCATTATCAGCCCGAGTACAGGGGTTCGGTAAGTGCGGGTACAAAGGCAGGCATCATCGAGCAGTCGGGGAACTGGTACAGGATAACGGCAGGCAGCAAAACGGGCTGGGTCTACGGCAAGGCCTTCGGCAAGGGCTCGGGAGTCGGCAGGAGCGGGCTCAGCGCCTCGAACGTTGAGAGGTACGCGGACGATATACTGTTCGAGATCGGCTGTTCGACAGGGGCGATATACAGATATGTCTGCTATCATGTCGATTACTCGTCCGGGATGAACAACTCCTCGCGCAACTACAAGGCGGCAATGGCATTCTACTACGGCAGAGGCCCCTGCTACTATTCCGCGGCGGCGGCAGACCTGCTGCTCGAGCGTGCAGGCTATGAGCATAAGATAATGAGCGGTATCCAGCACAGCGAAGAGCACAACTGGAACGCATATTATAAAAACGGTAAATGGCTTTATATGGAAACGACGCTTTCACTGTCAAGAGCGAGGTTTTACGATAATGATGAGTCGTACCTGAGAAGCCACGATTTCCACTGGAGCTGAGCTTCGGGGGGAGTGTAAAATGATGGGAGGAAGATCTATGAAGAATACGGTGAGGCTTCTTGCTGCAATGCTTGCGGCAGGAGCGATAGCGGCGGCGGGGACAGGCATTTCATCGGCGGCGGCTGATACGGTCAAGAGCCCGTCCACGGGCGAGACACAGCAGCAGGAGACTAAGGATCTGGGGCTGTGCAGCTTTTCGTTCGCAAAGACCAAGTTCACCTACAGCGGCAAGGCGATCAAGCCCGAGGATCAGCTGCTGGCATTTGACGGCAGTGAGCCGCTCGTAAAGGGCGTTGACTTTACGGTGAGCTATTCCGATAACAAGGAAACGGGCAGAGCGACCGCGACCTTCAAGGGAATAGGCAAATACACGGGCACGACGGAAGCGAGCTTCTTCATTGTACCCGCAACGCAGGAGATCACGGCGCTGACTACAGGCAAGGGCATCAGGGTAGAGTGGAGAGAGGATAAGCACGCGCTTGCTTATCAGGTGCTCTACAGTCAGGACAGCAGCTTCAAGACCTATCACAGCACGACTGTCAAGGGAAAGACCTATGTGAATCTCACCAATGTTCCCAAGCCCGGTGAGAAGTGGTATATCAAGGTGCGCGGCTTCGTCACTTTCGACGGGCAGCTGAGCTCGTCAAGATACGGCAATTACAGCGGCGTTCGCAGCATCACCTGCAAGTATGATATCGGCAAGGTCACGATACCGTATATCTCCTACACCTACTCGGGCAAGGCGATAACTCCGCCCGTAACGGTAAGGGACATAAAGGGCAGCAAGCTGTCCGCCAATAGCTACACCGCAAGCTACTCCTACAATGTGAAGGTAGGCATTGCGAAGATAACGGTAAAGGGCAAGGGCAGCTACAGCGGCACATATGTAAAGGAATTCTACGTTAAGCCCGCGAAGAACAAGATAACCTCGATCACCTCCAAAAACGGCGCCTTCAAGATCAGCTGGGAAAAGGGCACCGCAGGCACGGTCGGCTATCAGGTGCTTTACAGCACGACCTCGGATTTCTCCTCGAACGTACACAGCTACACCTCGACCGCTCTTGACGACCTGAGCGAGAACTTCTCGAAGGTGCCCCGCGCAGGCGAGACCTGGTACGTTAAGGTGCGCTCCTTCTTCACGAGGGACGGAAATAAGAACTCTACCCGCTACGGCAACTACAGCGCCGTCAAGAAGATCAGGACGATCGAGCGCACTGCCAAAACAACGGCTTATGCACAGCTCTACGGTCAGGCGGGCTATTCGCCGAAGAGCATCGGCTCGGTGTACAGCGGCACGAGCGTGAATATCATCAGTCAGAACGGCAGATGGTATTATATCGAGGTCGGCGGCAAGGAGGGCTGGATCTACAACAAGGCTCTCGGTGTTTCGGCGAACACTGCGGGAGGCATCACAGAGGGCAATGTTGCGGTATACTGCGATGATCTGCTGTTTGGCATCGGCACCTCAGCAAAGGCGATACAGAACTATGTACACTCTCGTGTATACTATGCTCACATGGGCGTTCCCACGGCAAGCAGAGACGGCCTTGCGGCTTACGCGCTCGCTTACCGCCGCGGTGCCTGCTACTATTATTCCGCGACCTGCGATCTGCTGCTGGAGCGTGCGGGCTATGTTCACAGGATCGTCAAGGGTCACAGCACAACAGGTGAGCATCACTGGAACCTCTATCTTACCGACAACGGCTGGCGCTATCTTGACTCCTGTCCGTTCATTGATTACGGGACGGGCTTCTACGATTTCACGGGCGACCAGGTAAGGAACATAAGAAGCTTCACATGGGACAGGGCAGCCTACGAGAAGCTCTGAACAGATGAACTTGTAAAAAACAAACAACAACGCCCCGAAGCTCCATACCGCATGGAGAGCTTCGGGGCGTTCCGTATCTGTGTGGGTGTTGATATCGGTATCAGGGCTTCAGCGCTTCTGTCCAGTAAGCCTGATCGTAGATATCGGTAAAGCGGTAGGATATCAGCAGCTTTGCGTCCTCGCCGACCGACTTGTTCCTGATACGGAGATCCTCGGTGACTGTTACGGGGTCGCCGAGATAATAGGTGTTCTGATAGACCTTGTCATACGAATAGTAGTCGCAGATGAATTGCAGCGTATCGCCGATCTCAAGACCCGATATGCTCTTGGCTTGCAGCTCTGTCTCGCCGTCCTGATAGTCGGACACGGCACCCGAGATGTAGCCGTCGGGGTGCTCGGTGTCGAACGCGAGCAGGAGCTTGACACGCTCGCCGTTGAGCAGCGCGGGAACATAGCCCGAGGTCATGTACCTGCTGCCGTCGTCAACGGTATCAAGGTGGTAGTATGCCACCGTCTGCCCGCCGATCGAGAGCCAGTCCTTGCCTGTATCCGCGATCATCTTGTCGCCGTCAAAGGTATACATATTGTCAAGCCCGAGGTTGATATAGCCCTCGCCGTCGTCAAGGAACACGTTCTTGTCGAGCATATGCACGAGCTCCCACTGATCTGACGGGATATCGAGATAGTACTGATCCTCGACCTGCTGCCATTTGAGGTTATCGACATTGAAATAATGCTGCGAGAGGTAGTCGGCAGTCTGCTGTTGGTCGATATCCTTCATGAAGGCGGTGTTGCTGTCGTCGAGGCCTGTGATGCTCTTGTCCGAGCCGCCGAGGAAGCCCGAGAGCAGCGAAGAGATCACGCTCGAATCGCCCGAGGAGCCCGAGGAGCTGCCGCCGAACAGCATAGAAAGCGGTGATGCCGTGCCGTTTGCTGCGATCTGGCCGCTCGTTTCAAGGCTGGCGAACTGCCTTATGCACTTTGAGTAATCCTGATCCATGCCGATAGAGCTGTAGGTAGATACAGCCGAGTCAACCATTGAAGCGCGCTGGTAGGGGAAGTATACCGAGATGCCGTAAGCATTTGTCATGTTCGACGAGGTGCGGTTGTACTTGACTGCGCCCTTGATAGCCTCCGAGAGCGCTTTGCCCTCGCTGCTGTTGAGCTTGTCGGCGAAGTCAACGAAATCGACCTGATCTATTTTTGAGCTGCGGGCGAACTCCCTTGTCTGATAGCGTGCGTCCGAGACCTGCTTGTATTCCTTTGCCTCTATAAGCGAGCTTATCGACTTGGAGAATGCCGAGAGCTTTGGGGGAACGGTGTTTGCGAACTCGGCGAGGTCTGTCACCGAGAGAGTGGTCTGCTGACCGCGGCACTTGGTCTGGCAGGTCTCAACAAAGTCATCGACTATGTTCTTGCCGATCTCGACTGTAGGCATCGAGGTGTTCGCGGCAAGCTTGTTCAGCCAGTTGGTGTAGTACCAGCCGATACCGGGCTCGGTCTCCTCCGAGGCGATCATGTAGTCGGCGTGCTGACCGAGCATCAGCGCAGTCTCTGCGGTAGCCATAAGGCAGGCATCGAAGCCGACAAAATCAAACTTCACGCCGCCGTCCTTGAGAGCCTTGTTGATCCCGTCCAGACTCATCGAGCCCTTGCGGGCGTTCTTTTCGTCGTAGCCGTAGCCTGTTACCGAGCCGCCGCCGTGATCCCAGAGGATAAGCTCGTTCCTGTCGGCAGGGAAGTTCTGCTTGCAGTATTTGATGAAGCCTGACAGCGTTGAGGGGTCGATCATCGCCTTGCTGCCGTCGTCCGCTACGAGCTGTTTCAGGCCGCCCTTCTGCACCTGATAGATCTGGTTGACATCGCTGCTTATGCCCTGTGTCTTCCAGTTCTTGCAGCCGCCCGTGTAGACGATGATGTTCACCTTGTCGCCCAGATCTGCCGATGCCATCTCGTTGAGGTCGCTGGTCGCCATGCTGTGTTTTGATTCAAGGTCGGTGCCGCACATATATACCATTATAGTGACGGTGTCCTTCCCGCCGCCCTTGATCGAGGTATACTTGCTGCGCGAGCCCGAGGCAACGGTGTTGTTGACCTCGACGGGGGAGCTCTGCGAATAGCCGCCTGTGGTGTCGCCCGAGAAGCCGCTCGGGAGCGTATCTCCGCCGACGAGGGAGTTGAGCGTATCGGTGCCGCCGAACTTCACCAGCAGTATTATCGCAATGATTATCAGCGGCAGCAGCATCACTCCGCCTACCGCCGCACGTTTAGCGTTTGCAGCAGCGCTCGAGGGTTCGTTCTCGCCGAGCTCTGCCTTCAGCTTCTGTTCGTATTTATTTCCGCCGCTGCCGACGTTGACGGAATCGGGCGTGCCTACAGGGCCCGTGTTCAGCCCCTCGCCCTTCTTTTTGGCATTGCCGTCGCCCTCGACGAGAAATTTCTCTCTCGCGCGGGGTTTTTTGTTATTGTCCATTTCATACCTCCTGAGATGAGTATGTGAGATATCATGATCGTGTTGATGCAGCATGGTGCCGTATTATGACCCATACTATAATTTTACACGATATATCGTATGTTGTCAAGTCACCGACCACAGGATATATGGTCTGAGTTCTTACAAATGGTTACAGCATATACTGTCTTTGTAACCTTTTTCACTTTTTTGGACAGTTAGAGATCGGGCTTAATCGTTTTATCAGGCGATTTTTCGGGTGACTTGAATAATACAAAAGATTACAGTCAATAATGGAAGTACAATTTATCGTACCGTAAAACGAACGCATATTCCATATGCGAAACATAATGCTGTAAAATATTGAAATTATTTTGTGCAGAACTTACAATTGTGTTTGTTGAAAACGGAGAAAAGGGCAAAACAGTGTTGCCATTTTGTAACCACTATGGTATGATAAATTCAGTGCCCGCCTGAGCCTGTCCGCAATGGGCTCACGCGATTATGAAAACGTTCCCGAGCCACACCACTGCGTCACTCCATAACGGGAAAAGCTATAGTTTCTGATTTGAGGGAAGGGTTATCAATGAAAAAACTCCGTCAAAAGCTGCTCTCTGTTATCAGCGCCGCAGTAATGCTGTTTACGGCGATGCCTGCCTTCTCTGCTTCTGCCGCAGATACAGAGAAGATCGTCAGGATCACATATACGGGTCAGGTCGTTGACTCGTTTATGGGTGTTGACGCCGAGTATTCGACCTATTACAGCTGGTCGGGGTACTATTCCTGTGCAGCCTACATCGAGAAGTTCTATAAAAAGTTCTTTGAGGTGGATCTTTACGATATCAATAATTACGACGGCAAGCCCCGTGTGTACTATCCCTACTCGGGTCATACCGCAGAGCTGAGGACGGTGACCAAGCCTATTCCCGGTGATATCATGCAGGACAAGGATTATTCCCATGTTGCGATAGTCAAGGCGGTGAACGGTTCGACCGTTACGCTGATCGAGCAGAACTGGAAGTGGGACGACTGGGCAACGGGCGACCTTGTTGCTGCGGTCAACCGTCAGGTAAGCATCTCCGATAACTATTTCTACCGCCTGTATATCGACGGCAAGGAGCAGCGTATACCCTCAGCAGCGCCGACTATCGGCAGCGCAGCCGCATCGTCGATCACAAAGGACGGCTTCACTGTGAAGGCCTCTGCGAGCGATGAAGCGGGGATAAAGTATTTTGAGTTCACGACCTATCCCAAGAGCAAGGGCAGTTCTGCCGCAAAGACCGTCAAGGTAACGAAGAGCGGCACCTCTGCTTCGGCAAGCACAGCCGTTAAGGTCGCTGACTTCGGCAATCTCGAGGACACCTATGTCACCACCGTAAAGGTGTACAACACCTCGGGCAAGTCCTCCTCCAAGACCGTGAATACGGTCGTAAACCGCACAGCGCCCGTTATCTCCTCGGTCAAGATCACAAGCAAGTCCAATTCAGGCTACACCGTATCCTGCACCGTATCTTCAAAATACGATGTGAAGACTGTAAAGTTCCCGACGTGGACATCGCTCAATGCAACTGACGATCTTAACCCCAACTGGTTAAAGGGCACTGCCTGCGACGGCAAGGTGAGCGGCACTACTGCCACCTTCACCGTCAGGACCTCCGACCACAACAAGGAGCTCGGTGAATACAACACCTATATCTACGCATACGATTCCTTCGGCAACTATTCGACCAAGGCAGTACAGGTCGATCTTTCGACCTCTGTGAACGACCTTGATATCGGGTTCGTTTCGCCGAAGAGCTACACGGGCAAGGCGCTCACACCGCCGCTGACCGTGAAGTATGCGGGTAAGACGCTTACCGAGGGCAAGGACTATAAGCTGAGCTACACGAAGAATACCGAGGTGGGCAAGGCGATCATAAGAGTTACGGGCATGGGCAGCTTCTCGGGCTCGCGGATAGTGAATTTCAATATCAAGCCCGCAAAGGTAACGGGAATGAAGGTAGTAAAGGCAACAGTGAACAGCGTTGAGATCAAGTGGAACGCCAATGCAAATGCCGACGGTTACTACATCTACCGCAAGGTGAACGGCAAGTGGAGCAGAGTAGGCTCTGCGGGCGGACTTACATATACCGTGACGGGACTTTCGGTCGGTGAGAACTATGAGCTGGCAGTTGTCGCGCACAAGAAGGTAGCGGGCATCAACTACAACAGCTACTACCCGACCGCGCTGAAGGCTGTTACCAAGACAGCACAGGTCACGGGTGTTAAGGCTGCGAAGAACAGCAGCGGTGTCAAGGTGACATGGAACAAGCTTGCCAAGACCGACGGCTACGCGGTATACACCTCAAGCGACGGCAAGACCTTTACCAGACTGACCTGCATAGATGATCCCGCAGCGACCTCTTACACCGTAAAGGGTCTGAAGGGCAGCAGCTATATCCGCATAAGAGGATACAAGCTCATCGGGAACACGCATTATTACGGCGCTGACAGCAACACTGTCAACATAAATGCATAAATGTATGATCGGACGAGAAAACGTGAATGTATGATCGGATAACAGAAATACCCCGCGGAGAGATCTGCGGGGTATTTCTGTTTTTGTTTTGGTTTTTGTTTACGGACTACAGTCGGCTGAGCGGGACGGTTCAGTTCACGGGGCCGTTGTAGTCGTTATCGGCGGCGCAGTAGTATGTCTCGCCGTCGTCGGAGAGGATAAGCCTCTCCGCACCGATCTGGAAGGCAGTGAACAGCATTGCAACAGGGTTGCCGTCTTCATCGCCCTTTTTCTCCATCTCCTCGGTCAGCATATCCCTGAGCTTGGCAGTCAGAAAGGTGTACTCCTGCAATGCGTCCCTGATGTCGTTATAGCTTACCTGAACGGATACGTTTGCGGTCCTCTTGTCCGATCCTTTCTCGGGAAAGGTCACCTCGGCTTTTATCATAGTGCTGCTCCTTCCTTTGGTCTGTCGGGACAGCAGGAAGCCATGTTATACCATCAGCTCGCAGATGAGATTGGCGAACTCAACAGGGTTCTCAACAGTCAGTCCCTCGATAAGCAGCGCCTGATCGTAGAGCAGCTTGGTATAGGCTTTCAGCTTGTCCTTGTCGTCGTTGTAAAGCGTTTTGAGCTTCTCGAATATCGGGTGAGATGCATTCAGCTCAAGCACCTTTGTTGCCTTAACGTCCTTGTTCTCGTTCTGCGGCATAGCACTGAGCACCTTTTCCATCTCGATCGTGATGGCACCCTCTGCCGACAGGCATACGGGGTGGGATTTCAGCCTTGTGGAAAGCTGTACGGCCTTCACCTTGCCCTCGAGCGCCTCGGTCATAAAGGTGAACATATCCTTGTTCTCCTCGGAGGTCTTCTTTGCCTCCTCCTTCTCCTCTTCGGTCTCAAGATCAAGGTCGCCGTCAGAGATGGACTTGAACGGATGATCCTTGTAGCTGAGCATTACCTTGACAGCGAACTCGTCAACGTCCTGAGTCAGATACAGCACCTCATAGCCCTTGTCCTTTACGCGCTCCAGCTGCGGCAGCATCTCGATGCGGTCAACGCTCTCGCCGCAGGCATAGTATATCTCCTTCTGACCCTCCTTCATTCTCTCGACGTACTCGGCAAGTGTAACGTTCTTGCCCTCGAAGGACGATGTGAACATCAGCAGGTCTTCAAGAGTCTCCTTTGCCGCGCCGTAGCTCTGGTAGATGCCGAACTTGAATTGCAGCCCGAAAGTCTCGTAGAATTTCAGATACTTTTCGCGGTCGTTTTTAAGCATCTTAGTCAGCTCGTTCTTGATCGACCTTTCAAGGTTGCGGGCGATCAGCTTCAGCTGCCTGTCGTGCTGCAAAAGCTCACGCGAGATGTTGAGCGAAAGATCCTCCGAATCAACAAGACCCTTCACGAAGCTGAAATAGTCGGGCAGCAGGTCGGCGCACTTCTCCATTATCATAACGCCGCTCGAATAGAGCTGCAAGCCCTTCTCGTAATCCTTCGAGTAGTAGTCGAACGGTGCGCGGGCGGGAATATACATCAGAGCGTCATAGGTCGCAGCGCCCTCGTTCTTGGCATGGATATGCGCAAGGGGCGGAGTGTAGTCCATGAACTTTTCGGTGTAGAATCTGTTGTAATCGTCCTCGGTCAGCTCGTTCTTGTTCTTCTTCCAGATCGGGGTCATGGAATTGAGAGTGTCGTGAGTGATCTCCTTCTGCTCCTTGCCGTCGTCGTCATAATTGGTATGCTCAACGTCCATTCTGATCGGGAAGCGGATATAGTCCGAATACTTCTTGACGAGCGATTGCAGCTGGTACTGCTCTAAAAACTTGTCGTAATTCTCGTCCTCGGTGTTGTCCTTCATCGTGAGGATTATAGTCGTGCCGACACCGTCGCGTTCGCACTCGTCCACGGTGTAGCCGTCAACACCGTTTGACTGCCACTTGTATGCCTTGTCGGAGCCGTATGCCTTGGTTATCACGGTAACGTCCTTGGCTACCATAAAGGTCGAGTAGAAGCCGACACCGAACTGACCGATGATATCAACGTCGTCGCCTAAATTATTGTCGCTCTTGAACTTGAACGACCCCGAGTTGGCGATAGTGCCGAGGTTATCCTCCAGCTCCTGCTCGGTCATGCCGATGCCGTTGTCGGAGATCGTCAGTGTGCGTGCCTCCTTGTCAACGGCGAGCTCGATGCCGAAATCGTCCTTCGAGAGCCCCACCGAGGTATCGGTCAGCGACTTGAAATAGAGCTTGTCTATCGCGTCGCTCGCATTCGAGATAAGCTCTCTCAGGAATATCTCCTTATGCGTATAGATCGAATTAATCATCATATCGAGCAGTCTTTTTGATTCTGCCTTGAATTCCTTTGTCTGCATAATTATCCTTCCTTTGCATATTTTGATCGTGTGTTTTAGCACTCTCTTGTTGCGAGTGCTAAGTCTAATTATTATTATACCAAGATTATTGAAAATTGCAATAGATATCACAGAATAGATAAAATTTGTTTACACTTAGGAAATATAAGCCTTCCGATAGGAATTGAATTTCACGCTTGAAAGTGTTATAATATAATGTATGGGGTGAAAGCCCCGCTTACAGAAATCGAAAAAAAGGAGAGCCGATCATGGATCTTACCGAAGTATTCAAGAAGACGCGCCCGTGCTTTTCGCTGGAGATATTCCCGCCGAAGGATCATCAGGGCGGTGTTGAGACTATATACGAAACGCTCGACGGGCTTAAAGATGTCCGCCCCGAGTTTATAAGCTGCACCTACGGCGCAGGCGGCAATCTTGCCGACGGCTCCACGATCGAGATATGCTCGATCATCAAGGAGAAATACGGTATCCTGCCGATCTCGCACCTGACCTGTGTGAACAATTCAAAGGAGAACATCGACTACATACTTGAACGCCTGAAGGAGAGAGGCATCACGAATATCCTCGCACTGCGCGGCGACCTGAAGCCCGGTCAGCAGCCCGAGAAGGACTTTGCCCATGCCTCCGACCTGATAGAGTACATCAGGCAGCGCGACCCCGAGTTCTTCATTTCGGGTGCCTGCTATCCCGAGGGGCACCCCGATTCGGACGACCTTATCACCGATGTGCTCGACCTGAAAAAGAAGGTGGAGAGCGGGGCGCAGCATCTTATCTCGCAGCTGTTTTTCAACAACGAGGACTTCTACCGTTTCCGCGACCGCTGTGAGCTTGCGGGCATAGATGTACCGATAGAGGCGGGTATAATGCCCGTTACCAACAAGCAGAGCATACTGCGCATGGTGTCTATGTGCGGAGCTTCGATCCCCGCAAAGCTGGCGAAGATACTCAACCGCTTCGAGGATAAGCCCAAGGCGCTCGAGGAAGCGTGCATAGCGTATGCAATAGACCAGATAATAGATCTGATCTCAAACGATGTTGACGGTGTTCATCTTTACACGATGAACAAGCCGTATATTGCACAGCGCATCTTTGAGGTAATAGGACCGATGAGATGAACCGACAGGAGGAGAGAGCTTGAATTTCGATCCCGAGGGGAGGGACTATCCCCTTTACAACACGCAGCTTGCCGAGGCAAGGCGGCGCGAAAAGCGCATGATGCTGATAAACTGCACCAAGCTCGGGTCACTGCTGCTTATATATGTCATTTTCAACCGAGTGATGCTGTATCCTTACTATATCCTTGCAGCCTCTGTACACAGCGGGCAGTTTATCCCGCTGCCGAGCGATGCGATAAAGTATATCAGGTCGCATGAGGAGCTGATCGACTCCACCTCGTTCTCAATGGCGGGGAACCTGTTCCTGGTCGTGTTCAGTGTGCTGTTCGTGCTGCTGATCGCAAGGCTGCTGTTTCGTGTGGATATATCGGATATGATGCGGCCGCGGCTGCGGCATATCGGTCAGGGGATGCTGTGGATGCCGATGTGCCTGATGATAAACACGCTGATCTCGATACTGGTGAGCATATTGCAGAACTATCTGTCTCATTTCGGGGTGACTATCCCCGAATCGGACTTTACGATCAAAACGCCCGACACGCTTTCTATCGTGATGCAGTTCTGCTATGTTATCCTGATAGGGCCGCTTGCCGAGGAGCTTATCTACCGCGGACTGATCCTTACGCTGCTGAGGCCTTTCGGCAAATGGCTGGCAGTGCTGATGTCAGCGATACTGTTCGGAATGATGCACGGAAATATCCCGCAGATGTCCTCGGCATTCGCTTCGGCTCTCGTCATGGGGATAGTTGCGGTACAGTGCGGCTCGATAGTCCCGACGCTTATCATTCACATCTGCAACAACGTCATGGCGAGCTGGACGGATTTCGCAGATGCCTTAGGCTGGCAGTACGGCACCGAGGTATACATGGGAATGCAGATAATGATATTCTTTGCGGGAACGTTTGCGGTGTTTGTTTATTCATACAGACTGAAGATCAAGGAGGACGCTTATGCCCTGACTGCGGGGCAGCGCTTCGGTCAGGTGTTCCTGAGCATACCGATGCTCGTGTATATGGCATATCTGATCGTTAAGATAGTCGCGGGCTTTATAAAGGCAAACTGAGAGGAGAAACGGAATGAAGATATCAACAAAGGGAAGATACGCGCTGCGGCTGATGGTAGATCTCGGTATCAATGCGCGGGAGAGCTGCTGCTCGGTGCGCGAGATCGCAGAGCGGCAGGGGATATCCGACAAGTATCTCGAACAGATAATCTCGCTGCTCTCAAAGGCGGGTCTTGTAAAGAGCGTGCGCGGAGCGGGCGGCGGCTACAGGCTGACTAAGTCACCGAGCGAATACTCTGTCGGCATGATACTCAGGACTACCGAGGGCAGTCTTGCGCCCGTTTCCTGCCTTATCGACGGCGAGCCCGAGTGCGGCAGAGCGGAGCACTGCTCGACGATATACCTCTGGCAGAGGATATATAAGGCAGTGAACGATGTTGTTGACACCACCACATTGCAGGATCTGATAGATCATAGCGGAAAGGACGGAGAGGAACCGTGAAGAGATACACACTTATCGGCGGGAAGCTCGGGCACTCGCTCTCGCCGCAGATACACGAAAGGCTTTTTGCGATGCGCGGAAGAAATGCCGAGTACACGCTGACCGAGCTGACGGAGGACGAGCTGACGGAGAGGTTCTCCGAGCTGCGGGAGCTGGACGGCTTCAACATAACTATCCCGCACAAGCTTGCGGTGATGCCGCTGCTTGACGAGCTTGACAGGACTGCGATGCTCTACGGGGCGGTGAACTGCGTGTCCCGAAAGGGCGGAAGGCTGACGGGCTTCAATACCGACTGCGACGGCTTTCTTGCGTCGGTCAGGGCTATGGGCGCAAAGCTTTCGGGAAACGTGCTGCTTATCGGCTGCGGCGGAGTCGGCAGAATGATAGCGATAGCCGCAGCGGGCGAGGGCGCGTCGCTGACGATACAGGTCATCGAACAGGACATACCGCTTGCCGAAAAGGTGAAGCAGGAGATAGCCATACACAGCCCGCTTGCGAAGGTGGATATAGTGGTCGCGGGCGGTAAGTGCAAGTACAAGAAGCACTACGACCTGCTGGTGAACGCAACGCCTGTGGGTATGTTCCCGAACGTGAACGCCTGCCCTGTCGGTGATGAGCTGATCGGGATAAGCAGCGCGGTGTTCGACGTGATATACAATCCGCTTGAAACGGAGCTTATCAAAAAGGCAAGGAAGCTGGGCAGGCCTGCCGAGAACGGTATGGCGATGCTGGTGCGTCAGGCGGTCACCGCGCACAGGCTGTGGGACGGTGATGAGTACACCGACGAAGAGGTGCGCCGCGTTATCGACGATGTTTCAAGACTGATCTGAGGTGAATATATCAAAGCATGAAAACTGTATTTCTATGCGGCTTTATGGGCTGCGGCAAGACCACCGTCGGCAAGCTGCTCTCGGGTAATGTCGGACGAGTGTTTGTGGATATGGACAGCTATATCGAGGATTACGAGCACCGCACGATAGCGGATATCTTCGCATCGGAGGGCGAGGCGCATTTCCGCGCACTGGAGCGGGAGGCTGTTTCGCGGCTGGCACCGAGCGGGTTCGTGGTAGCGACAGGCGGCGGGGCTATGGTCGATCCTGTCAATGCGCAGGCTGCAAAGGCGGGCGGCGGCGAGGTGGTGTTCATCGACACACCGTTCGAGCTCTGCTATCAGCGCATAAAGGGGGACAAGCGCCGCCCGCTTGCGGCGAACTCGTCCGAGGAGGAGCTTCGTGCCCGTTTCGATGCAAGGCGCGGCAGCTATCTTGAAGCCGCCGACAGGGTCATCGACGGCAGCGGCACTCCCGAGGAGATAAGTGCGCTGATAGTCGGCAGCAAGTGACTCCCCGAAGGCAGAGCCCGCACCGTTTACTGAATAAGAATAAAACAAAAACAAAACACATCGCCCCCGAACGACAGATCGGCCGTTCGGGGGCGATGCTTATGTATGGGTATTATATCTGTCAGATATCGTTCCTTTTCAGGCTGCTGAATGCTTCGTCCACGGCAGCCTTGTCGGCTTCGCTGTTCTTGGTGAACAGGCTGACTATCGGGACCACGATCAGTCCGAGCAGCATCGTTATCGCGCCCGCGTTCACGGGTGATGCAAGGCTGAGCTTGCCTATGGCAGCGGGTGCATCGGGAACGAGCTTCAGGGTGTAGATGAACATATGGACTACCGTAACACCCACGCCGATCACGAAGCAGCAGGCAACTGCCGCCTTGGTGACCTTCTTTGAATACAGCCCGTAGAGGAACGGTGCAAGGAACGCGCCCGCAAGTGCGCCCCAGCTTATGCCCATCAGCGATGAGATGACTGTCTGCGGATTTTCAAGTGTGAAGATGGCAATGACAACGGATATCAGCAGGAATACGCCTATGAAGGCTCTCATTGTGATAAGCTCCTGCTTCTCGCTCATGTTCTTCTTTGCGGGCTTGATGAGGTCTATCGTCAGCACCGAGCTGGACGTGAGGACGAGTGAGGAAAGGGTGGACATAGATGCCGACAGCACCAGCACCAGAACTACTGCGAACAGCACGGGAGAGAGCTTATCCATCATGGCGGGGACAATGCCGTCGAAGCCGCCGACGGGGGTGCCGTCCTCTGCCTTTTCGACGAACAGTCTGCCGAAGCCGCCCAGGAAGTAGCAGCCGCCC
>CAMOFU010000016.1 GCA_946613705.1 uncultured Clostridia bacterium | reverse complement strand
AAAACAAAAAGAAATACATCAAACACATTATACCCGGGGCAGTTACTCAGATAATAGAAACGTCCGAGCATGAGACAGAGCTTGTGCAGGGCGTGAGGGAGGCATTGTACATCTGTGCCTGTTCGTCGGGAAACACCGAATACAGAGCAGCAGGGGAGTATTGCTATATCTCGATGGGGGATATGCTATTTACAAAAAAGGCTCCGAGAAAGTGTTTTATGTCTGAGGACTACAAAGGCTTTACGCTGGTCGTGGTCGAAAATGAGCTGAGCCGACAGCTTCCGTTCGGAATGACTGCGCACGATCTTGACCTGTCGGGTATAAGCAAGGCGCTTGAGCAGAATCCCGTGTTTATGATCCGTTCTCCCGAGAGGCTGCAAAGCATAGTCCGCGAGCTGTCGGAGACCGACCGTCCCGAAAGCCCTGTCCGCAAGCTGAGGGCTATCGAGCTGCTGATCTGCATAGGGCAGTATGACATTGCAGGGCTCGCGTTTTCCAGACAGTACCGTACAAAGGCTCAGGTCGAGCTTGCAAGATCGGTCGAGGCTGTCATCACTGCCGACCCGTGCAAGCATATCACCATCGAGCAGCTTTCAGAGCTGTTTGAAGTGTCTCCCACAAGACTAAAAAACTGTTTTCGCAGCGTATACGGCGATTCGATCTACTCCTATGCCCGCCGTAAACGTATGCAGAAGGCTGCCGCCCTGCTGACAGGCTCTTCTGCTTCGATCCTCGAGATCGCAGGGGAATGCGGTTATGATAACGGCAGCAAGTTTTCTAAGGCATTCCGCAGCATCTACGGCCTTTCCCCGAGAGAATACCGTATGAGCAGATGAAAACCGTCCGTCCCGTGAATTTATCACAGGGCGGACGTTGCTTTTTCCAATTCTGCTGTGTCTTGTTGTAAATGATAATTTGCGGCAAGGCATAACATGATAGGGATAAGTGCTTTATTCTGCCATTGCTGCAAGCTCGGATACGTCGGGGGCATAGCCCTCGGGAGCTTCGCAAATGCGCCATACTTCCTCTATCTCCGCAGTTTCGTTCGGCTGATATGCTTTGTATTCACCGAGCACCTCGCATTCGAGAAAACGGTCATTGGTGAAGACCTCAACGTTGCAGGAGTAGTCGGGGTATCTGACGAATTGATAGGGGCTGATCTTTTTGATGAAGATCTGACCCTTGAGCACAACAGCCTCCCAGCCGTCTTCATTGTTGAAAGCCGCCTTGAATGGAGTTCGGATAAGGCTGTCCTGACGGATACGGGCATATTCATTGGTCAGCTTGAAGCGCGGGTCATATACATCGGAATATTCCCAAAGGCTCACGACTCTGTTCGGCAGAAATCCGCTCTTGCGGGTACACATCGGGATAACTGCGGCGCTCCCGTCGGCAAGGCAGGTAAGCGACCAGGGCGCGAATTCGCTCGGTTCGGAAGAAAGGTTTGTTATACGCGAGGTGACCTTGACCTCGGCGCTGTTCTCGCTCAGCTCAAACACCAAAGAAAAAACCTTTTTGAATGGTGTCTCGGGGGCGGTAAATGTGAACCTGTCAGCTTCTGCCCTGAAGCATACGGGGTCACTGTCGGGCGAATAGGTCTCGGGAACAAGCTCGGGCGAGCACCACAGCCTGTGTCCGCCGTAGTTGTACCATGTACCGTACTCGCCGCAGTCCTGCTTGAAGCGTCTTTCCTCGTCCACGAACATGATGTTCTCTTTTCCCTCAAGTGCGCAGTAGATCACTCTCGGGCCAACGTCAACGGTAACACCTATCGTCAGCAGGCCATTGGTTATAAACGCACATCTGCCGAAGTTCAGATAATTCTTTATCTCGTATGTTACAGCCATTTCTGTTTCTCCTTTCAGATCATTTGGTTATTTCAACGCTTATGCAATCGCTGCCCGAAAGCTCACAGCTCAGTCTGTCGGGGCGGTGTGTTCCTGCATACAGGGTAAATCTGCTGCCGAATACTGCGCGTCTGCCGTTTTCGTCAACGGCGGTGAATGCCCGTTCGGGTACGGGGATAGCGAACTGTCTGCTCTCGCCCTTGCCGAGCGAGATGCGCATGAATCCGCAAAGGCTCTCGTTGGGCACAGCGTTTTCCGAGTGATCTTTGATGTACAGCTGTATGATATCCTCGGCTGCATCGCCCTTGTTTTCAGCGGTCACATAAGCTGTACCGCCGCGGTATTCGAGGGCTGTGCATTCTATCCCGCCGTAGGTCAGTCCGTATCCGAACGGGAAGAGAATGTTTTCGTTGGTGTATCTGTATGTCCTGCCCTTCATGGAATAGTCTGTAAAGTCCGGCAGCTTATCGGTATCCTTGTAGAATGTGACGGGGAGCTTGCCCGAGGGAGATACATCGCCGAAGAGTATTTCGGCAGCTGCTCTGCCGCCTTCAGCCCCGGGGTACCAGATGTGCAGCAGTGCATCGGGGTCTGCTTCGGTGTTGACAGCACTTCCTGCTGCGCATATGATAACTGTCGGTTTGCCGAGCGCGAGTATCCGCTTTACAAGCTCTGCCTGCGGTGCGGGGAGAAGCAGTCCGTTCTTATCGCCCGAGGAGAATTCGTTGCCTGTGTCGCCCTCCTCGCCCTCGATAGTGGCATCAAGTCCTACACACAGGATAACGAGCTCACTGCTTTCTGCGGCAGCTTCGGCCTCGGCATATCTGTCGCCTGCCTGTGCGAGAACAGAGCTGCGGTCCTTATAAAGGTGGCAGCCCTCGGCATAGATCACCCTGCCGCCGAATCTGTCCTGTATTCCGCGGAGTATCGTGGTGTATCTGTCCGATAAGCCGTTGTAGTTGCCCTCGAGTGCGGCGCGGCTGTCAGCATTCGGTCCTATCACTGCGATGGTCTTGTACCTGCTCTCATCTATCGGGAGTATGCCGTTGTTTTTGAGAAGCACGGCACTGCGTCTTGCACATTCGAGCGAAACAGCCTTATGCTCCTCGCTTGCCACGGACGTGTAGGGAATGCTGTCAAAGGGAGTTTCATCATCGAACATACCGAGCCTGATGCGTGTCCTCATAAGATGCACACAGGCCTTTTTTATATCCTCTTCGGTTATCATTCCGCGGTCGAGTGCTGCAAGCAGATTAACGTATGTGCAGCCGCAGTTCACATCGCAGCCTGCCTTGATAGCCATAGCTGCCGATTCTACTGCATTTGACGTGACCATGTGGTGCTCGTGGAAATCCCTGATCGCCCAGCAGTCGGATACAAAATAGCCGTCAAAGCCCCATTCATCAAGCTTGCCCATAAGGAAATCGCTTGCGCAGGCAGGCTCGCCGTTGACGCGGTTGTAAGCACCCATAACTCCTTCAACCTTTGCTTCCTTTACCAGTGCTTCAAAGGCGGGAAGATATGTCTCCTCGATATCCTTGGGAGTTGCCTTTGCATCGAACTCATGCCGCACAGCCTCGGGGCCGCTGTGTACTGCAAAATGCTTTGCACAGGCAGCAGTTTTCAGCACATCACCGTCGCCTTGCAGACCCTTTACATATGCCTTGCCGTTTTCGGCGGTAAGGAACGGGTCCTCGCCGTATGTCTCGTGACCTCTGCCCCAGCGGGGGTCGCGGAAAATATTGATATTAGGTGCCCATAGGGTAAGCCCCTTGTATATATCGCGGTCGCCCTTTTGGGTGTACACGTTGTATTTCGCCCTTGCCTCGTCAGCTGTGATCTCTGCTGCCTTGCGGACGAGGTCGGTATCGAACATCGCCGCCAGCCCGATAGCCTGCGGGAACATCGTAGCAACACCCGACCGTGCCAGACCGTGTATACCCTCGTTCCACCAGTTGTAGGCAGGAATGCCGAGACGCTCGACCGCAGGAGCATCGTACCTCAGCTGGCTTGCCATTTCTTCGACTGTCATCTCGGCAACGAGCGCCTCGGCGCGTTCCTCGGCAGAATAGGACTTGTCTCTGTATTTTTCCATAAGCTCACCTCATAATAGTTTTTAGTTCTGATATGATATCTATTGCTGTTGTTTATATTATAAATGATAAACTATCCTGCCGCTAATCATTTCTTGCGCTGACCAGAGCGTAAATTGCCGACATAAAAACAGGCTGCACGCAGCAGCCTGTTTATCCATTGATCTTTGTTTTATTCTCCGAAGCGTTTCATAAATGCAAGTGAGACAGCAGCCGCTGCGAATACTCCTCCGAGTATCGGATAGACTATCACAAGCTTATTGGTAGTACCGTAGATCTCGAGCGCTCCCTGCATAAGGCAGCCCAGTGATAATGCCGCGATCATCGAGTCCCAGAGGTTTACCGTCAGCCGACGCGGTGTGTGCCTGCGAAGCGCCATGATCCCGTAGGGCAGTGCTCCGAGCACAAGCGGCACCCCGAAGGCGTACATCATGAACGGCGAGTATACCTCGTGGCTGAAGCTTTCATAGACAGCACCGAACAGTCCGAGAAATACAGCGGCGCATATACAGCCGAAGCAGTTTCTCATGGCGCGGTCATTGCCCGAATTGCGCTTCTCAGTAACCGATATAAACAATATCGCTCACCTTCCTTTCCTTTATGTTTCCCGAGCTCGTAGGATTGTTTATGACCTGCCCGTTCAGATACATTGTCGAGGAACCTCCTCCGTCAAGATTATATGCTGTCTCTGCACCGAGCCCCTGCATGAATTCTGCCAGCTGATGCAGTGAAAGCCCCTCGCTCTCATCTGTCCTGCCGTCGGAGACGACCATCACATAATGTCCCTCACCGATCATTCCTATAGCTGTGCGGGGATTGCTCGCCATAGCCTTGCCCACCTCTTCGGATTCGGTGACTGCGATGCTGCCGTTCTCGATAAGTGCGGGACCGAAGCTGAATGCCTGCCATACTCCTTCCGCAACAAGCTCCTCCGCAGTTTTATCCTGCTGAGCGATGACCTTCATGGTACCGTCCGCGTAGATGCAAAGCAGCTCATTGCTGCTCGGTGTGCTTCGGTAGACCACACCGTTCCGTATCACATATCCACGCTCCTGAGCTCCGTAGTAATCGCCGTTTACCGCAAGTATCGCGTTGTGAGCCGCAGCTGTCTCCGAGGTCCTGGCAGTCACGTTTTTGCCGTATGTGTCGTCTGCAAAGGCTGCTTTCAGGTATTCCGCCGAGCTTAGCCTGATATCCGCCGCATATATCTTTGTATCATACTGATAGTATTCTGTGAGGGTTATCCGTATGTTATCGTCCTCGTATACCGTGCTGCCATCTGAGGATACTGCGGTGTCGCTGCTGCTTTCCGAGCTTTCATCTGCCTGTGAGCTGCTGTCGTTCTGAACGGGTGCTGCGCTGCCTGAGCTGCGTTTGCCTGAACGCTTGCTGCGGACAGTATCGCTGCTCCGTGTACTCGGAGACGTGCTGTTCTCACTCTCGGAGGGCTGCGAGCTCTCAGTGTCATCTGAGCTGTCGGCATCGCTCGTGATCGCTGTTTTGGGTATATCAGCGAACATTGCCGAGTTTACCGCACCCGCATTTTCCTGATAACGGCTGCTTATCACGAATGTGTCAAGCGATACATAAGCCGTGAATGCCGTGATGGCAAGGCCGTAGCATATCCCCCATAGATATTTCTTCATGCCGACGCACGCTCCCTTCCGAAAATATATCTGTGCTGTACGATATAGCTTACCGCAAACAGTATGCATTCAACGAAGATCTTCGCTATGAATCTGTTGAGCCCTATCACGGTGAGCAGCTTCAGCAGCAGTGTGTTGCATATCAGTATCGCAGCTGCAAGCAAAAAGTATTTCACTGCCGATACCGATGTCTTCTCCTTAGACCTGAACACCATACGCTTGTTGAGATTGAAATTGAAGATGCTGCTGACTATCCTTGCCGTGATGTTCGGGAATACGGTAAAGCCCGTAAGAAACGTCAGCAGGCAGTAAAGCCCGTAATCAATGAGAAAGCTTGCGAACGATGCGGCGGAGAATTTGAGTATCTCTTTGTAGATACGGTAAGAATCCTTGACGGTGTTGAAGTGCGAGGAGCGGTTGCCGTCGATGTACACCGTCTCTATCGGTATCTCGGTGACCGGTATACCCTGCCGCGGCAGCTCCATGAGTACATTCATCTCGTACTCGTATCGGCTGCCCGAGATGCCTGTCATAATGTCCGTCAGGCGGTCGCTGAAACCGCGCAGCCCTGTTTGCGTATCGCTGACTCTTATGCCCGATGCAAGCCGATATACAAGCCTTGTAACGCTGTTCCCGAACAGGCTTCTCAGCGGTACTTTGCCCTCAAATTTTCTGCTTCCGAGCACGAGTGCTTCGGGATCCTTCTCTGCAGCCGCACTCACCCGAACGATATCATCAAAAGCGTGCTGACCGTCTGCATCGGCGGTCACAACGGTGTACGGCGGCTCAAAATGCTCCTTCACATAGCGGAAGCCTGTTTTAAGAGCCTCTCCCTTTCCGCGGTTGAGCTTGTGGGTCAGCACCTCGGCATAGCATTCTGTCTCGGCAAACAAGTCCGAATACCCGCTGCCGCTGCCGTCGTCCACTACCACCACCGAAAACCCGCTCGCGCTGAGCTGCCTTACCACATCGGTAAGCTTGCTGTCGGGCTTATATGCGGGTATGACTGCGATCTTTTTCCCGATCATAACTATCGCCTCCCTGTTGTTGTCTCCGTTCTGTTTGTTTCTGTCTGTGATCTTATTATAAACAGTGAGGCTTAAAAATAATTAAAAAAATGATATCGATTTATTATTATTTGTATTTGTATTATAGTGCCGAGCTTTATCCGATCTCCCTCCAATAAAAAAGGAGCATTTTACTGCTCCTTATTATCCTTATTATTATTATTATTGTCAAGCAGCTTTCCTATAGTCGAAAAAAAAGCTATCAGGCAGGCTATGATGAATATGCTTGCTATCCCGAAAAATCCGAGTCCCAATGCGCTTTTGTTTGAGAATGAGTAGGTTTCGTCAACTCCCGAAAACATCAGCGATGCGATAAGATACAGTATGAACAGCGACAGAAATGAGAACAGCACCGTATGCCCGATGAGTGACAGTACACTGTCACCGTTAAAGGTCTTTATCCATACAAATGCCCATACCGCCGACACCCCGCCGATAACAGCGATAAATAAAAACATAAGCAGTTGATCTGCCATAAGTATCCGAACCTCCTTTTGAACGATAAGCGGTCTACCTCCATATTCCCGAGATGAGCTCACCTGCACTGTACCAGAGATAAGATAGCGGAAAGACAAGCAGTATCGGCAGAACTATCACTGCGGCAAGCTCACCTCGCTTTGGACGCAGGCGGCAGCATAACGCGGTCAGCAGTATCAACAGCAGCAATGAGAGCATCATTCCCGCAGCTGAAAGCGGATAGCGTATCGGATATCGGCTCGGGTCCTCAAATGCGGTTATCCCGCACCATTCTCCGAAGCAGATCAGTCCCAGCGAAACGGTCAGAGACAAAGCCGTTATCAGGGCGGCTGTTTTTAGCCTTCTGATAGTCACACAAGCACCTCCATGATCTCATTGGTCTTCAATGCTGTCCTCTTTTTTGTACTCCAAAATATCACCGGGCTGGCAGTCCAGCACCTCGCAGAGCTTTTGCAGGGTAGAGAACCGCACCGCTTTTGCCTTGCCTGTTTTAAGTATCGAAAGGTTTGCCTGCGTAATGCCGATCCTCTCGGCAAGCTCGCCCGAGCTTATCTTTCGCTTAGCCATCATAACATCAAGGTTTACTATTATTCCCATCTTGCCCCTCCGTCAGACAGTGTAGTCGTTCTCGTCTTTAAGCTCGACCGCAGCAGCGAAGACGTTTTTCAGCACCCTCATTATCAGTCCGAAGAATACCGCAAGGGCACCCGCAGCCATGAAAATGAACCGCCAAAGTCCGAATATGAAAAACGCAGCACCCGCAAGTATACAGCACCACGAGATGATCCGCAGGCAAAGCGTGTTGCGGTCGGTGAACACCTCATTGCGTGAGATGCCGCCGAGCAGTATGTGCAGCGCCGTCAGCACCGCAAGGAACAAGCCCGTCGTGCAGCAGAGCGTAACTGTAAGCGGGAGCTTGATATCACCGTCTATAATTCCGTGACCGACACTTATCTCATCATACCATTCTGCAAAGCGGGGTATGAAAAATACAAGCACAACCGCAGCAGCAGCGGCAGCAATTGTGAGTATCCTTGAAAGCATCAGCGATCTGTTCTTTGTCCACATTGTCGTTTCAGTACCTCCCGAGAGTATTTGTTTTGCATCTGTTATATATGTATTATATCATACGGATAATTATTTGTCAATAAAAATTTATCGTTATTCGATATATTTTTACCGAAACACAAAAGCCCCGTTCGCACGCATCTGCCTGACGAACGGGGCACGGGCAGCGAGAATATCAGTCCTGCCTGTGTTCGTATTCATAAACCATCAGCAGCCAGAAGAAAGCTGCTGCAATATTAGCGGTCAGCACCTGCTATCACCGCCGCATAATCCCCAGGGGCTCTCGGAAAGGCGAATGAACCAGCCCTGCGGCTGCTTGCAGACAGGGCAGGTCTCGGGTGCATCCGACCCATTGTGGATATAGCCGCAGTTGAGACAGAGCCAGTCCTCCTGACCGCCGCCGCCGAACAGCTTTCCGCCGTCCAGCAGGGAAGCATAGTGGCGGTAGCGTTCGCCGTGGGTGCGCTCAATGGCTGCAATGTTCTCAAAGTCCTGCGCGATATCGGCAAAGCCCTCGCTGCGAGCTGTTTCGGCAAATTCGGGATATACCTCCTCTGTCTCCTTATGCTCGTTTTCGGCAGAGTGGCGAAGCAGCTCGAGCGGCTCATCGGAGCATTCGGTCGGGAATCCTGCGTTTATGCTCACAGGCTCACAGCCGCACTCCTTCAGATGCGTGTAGAACACCTCGGCATGGATCTTTTCCTGCGCTGCGGTGAATTTGAAGAGATTTGCAAGCACGAACAGCTGCTTTGATCGGCATTTCTTTTCTGCGATCTTGTAGCGGCTGCACGAAAGCGCCTCGCCTGCAAATGCACGCATCAGGTTCTCTTTGGTCTTACTGTTTTTGAATTCGGTTGACATATTGATTCCTCGCTTTCATATATTTGCTTCATGATCTACATAGTCAATGTGCCGCTCTCGCTTTCATACAGGATCAGTATCTGTTCTTCCTTGCCTGTGAATGCATTGAAATACACAAGCACATGAGTTCCGTCTTCTGCCTCGCACTTGAATTCATAGCAGAGCAGCTCGTCCTGCGCCTCGCTCGGGATAACTGCAAGTCCGCGCGACAAAACCTTTAGCTTCGGGCTTATCTTTTCTTTGACATCGAGCACGGACAGCCGCTTCTGCGAGTATATCCTTCGCTGGTGGTTGACAAGATAACCTCTTGCGTCATAACCGACTATCTCACCCGTATCCATTGCGCACGATACCTTTATAAGATCGGTGTAGCAGCAGATATCGCCCTCGTGATAAGCATAATTGACTGTCATGATGTGGCTGATTTTTTCATAGTAGGTGCGCTGCATATTGTCTATTCCGATATCGTCAAGACACTTGTCAGTGTTTTCGAGCGCCTGCTCGGTCGAGATGCTTTCGGTCATAACGTCGCGGCTTTTCAGGAAATAAGAGATATATCCGCCCTGCTTGGTTACAGCGCAGGTGACCGTACCGTCCTCGTCCGAAAAGATATACGAGGGCATTTTCCCGTCCTCCTCGATCGTTTCGGTGAGCCTGCCGATATCTGTGTCAAGCGCCATAGCAGCGCGTTCGCGTGCCCTGTCCTTGGAGATCTCCTCCTTGGCATTTGTCATGATAGGCGATTTTTCCATAATGTGATCTGAAAAAGGTCCGTCATATACCAGCGTCGGGTAGGAATCAAAGCCCTCCTCAAAGTCCTCAAAGCCCTCGGTCACAGTCGGCGGAGCATCTTCGCTGTTGTCCTCATCGCCCGCATTTTCCAGCGATATCTCTCCCATGGCTGTACTGTTTTCGAGTTTCCACATATCATCGCAAAGCTGCTTTGAAAACTCATACAGCTGCGAAAGCTTTTCATATTCCTCGTCGGTTATCTTCTCACCCTCGCGTATCTTCTCGCTCATCGCAAGCGAGTAGTTCCCCACCTGTGACAGAAATTTGTAAGTGTTTTCAAGCTGAGTGTTTTCGATCGGCAGCTGAGAGAGCGCTGCCTTCGCGGTCGATGAGTCCCTCCACAGCTGCTGAGACAGCTTTGAATGCATATCCGCTGTCCCTGCAAACAGCTCCTTTCGCAGTGTGTTTGAGATGTTGTCAGCAGCAGTCGAAAGCTCCTCGATCGCTCTGTTGTATCCGTTCTTTACTGTCATCAGCGCTGTGCTGCGTTCCTTCATCAGTATAAGATTTCTCGCCAGCAGCATCATTGCCGCAGCTGCCGCAAACGAGAAAAGCTTTACGATAGTGCGTCTTTTCATGAGTCCTCCTTAGTACAGATTTCTGTACTCATATACTTATATATACAAACATTTGTACAGATGTATTATCTTTATCTGTACAACTTTTTACCCTGCTTGCCGTTGACCGATGTTTTCTCTGTTACTATTATGCTGAAATATCTTTTGGTTATTCGTTAGTTTATCACAAAAATTTCAACTTATTCGCTATTGCAAAAAGTGTATTATTGTGGTATAATATAATAGTATAATTATGTAAAGCATTAAGGAGAGACTTCAATTGGTTTATTTTGACAATGCAGCGACTACTAAACCGTGCAGGGAGAGCGCAGATGCGGTCCTGCGAGGTCTGGAGGATTTCGGGAATCCCTCGTCGCTCCACGGTCTCGGACTCAAAGCAGAGCAGCACCGTGAGCACGCAAGAGAGACAATAGCCCGTGCTCTTAGCGCTTCCCCCGATGAGATCTGCTTTACCTCCTGCGCGACCGAGAGCAGCAATACGGTCATCTTCGGGGCAGCTGCAAGTGTCGGCAAACGCAAAAAAAGGATAGTGACCACATCTGTCGAGCACCCGTCGGTAGCCGCCTGCTGTGACAAGCTCGGTGAAAGCGGCTTTGAGATCGTTCGTGTGCGTCCCGCGGACGACGGCAGGTTCCATGTCGGGGATATCATTTCTGCCGTTGACGATAATACCTGCCTTGTGACCTGTATGCTCGTCAATAACGAAACAGGCAGTATTCTCCCGATAGACAAGGCGTTTTCGGCGATCAAAAAGAAGTTCCCGCAGACGCTTACTCACTGCGACTGTGTTCAGGGCTTTATGAAGCTTCCGATCAGTGTCAAAAAGCTTTCGGCAGATATGATCTCGCTGAGCGCACACAAGATACACGGACCCAAGGGCATCGGGGCGCTGTATATCAGAAGGGGAGTGCATATCCCTTCTCTTATCGTCGGCGGCGGACAGGAAAAGGGCTTCCGCTCGGGCACCGAATCGGTCCCGCTGATAATGGGCTTCGGCGCAGCGTGTGAAAAGCTTTCCGTCGGCATCTCCGAGAGATACGAGAAGGTGTCGCGGCTGCGTGACAGGCTCGTCAGACTGTGCAGTGAGACAGACGGTATCTATGTAAACAGTACCGACAACAGCTCGCCGTATATCGTGTCGATAGCCGTCGAGGGACTGAAATCCGAACCGCTGCTTCATTTTCTTGAACAGCGCGAGATCTATGTTTCAAGCGGTTCTGCCTGCTCGAAGGGCAAGAAAAGCTCTGTCATCAAGGAGTTCGGCGTTCCCGATAGGCTGCGTGATTCCGTGCTGAGGATAAGCTTTTCTGAGGATAACACCGAAAATGAGATCGATGAGCTTATAGGCGCGGTAACTGATGCAATGAACAGCTTGGCAAGAATAAGATAAACATAGGTTCCATACCTTTATAATATTAAAAGAGTATTATCGGATAACCGAGAAAGAGGAATGATAATGAAGGAATACATACTGTGCAAATACGGCGAGATCGCGTTGAAAGGGTTGAACAAAAGCAACTTTGAGAGCGTTCTTGCCAAGACAGTCAAGCGGCGGCTGAGCGGGCTGGGCAATTTCAGCGTTACGAGGGCACAGTCTACGATCTACGTTGAACCGCTTGACGACAGCTGCGATATGGACGAGGCTGTCGAGCGGCTGAAAAAGGTGTTCGGTATCGCTAAGCTGACGAGGGCGCTCGAGGTCGATAAGTCAATGGATGCCGTTCTCAACGACACGATGGATTATCTTGCTGAGGCATTTGAGGGGGCGAGCTCTTTCAAGGTCAATGCAAAGCGGGCTGATAAGAAATTCCCGTTCAAATCCCCCGAGATCTGCGCGGAGCTGGGGCATAAGATACTTGAACAATTCCCCGAGATGCACGTTGATGTTCACGACCCCGATGTTACCGTTACCGTCGAGATACGGGAAAAGCACGCTTTTATCAATGCGCTGAAGCTCGACGGAGCAGGCGGTATCCCCGTCGGAACAGGCGGAAAGGGAATGCTGCTGCTGTCGGGCGGGATAGACTCGCCTGTTGCTGGCTATATGATCGCCAAACGAGGAGTGATCGTTCAGGCTGTCCACTTTGAAGCTCCGCCCTATACCTCCGAACGTGCGAGACTGAAGGTCGAAAAGCTTGCGGGCGAGATCGCGGAGTATTGCGGCGATATCAGATTTCACTGCGTTCCGTTCACGAAGATACAGGAGACTATCCGCGACGAGTGTCCCGAGGAGCTTTTCACGATCATAATGCGCCGTCTGATGATGGAGATAGCTCAGCGCATTGCGGCGAAGGAGGACTGTGCTTGTCTTATCACAGGCGAGAGTCTGGGGCAGGTCGCAAGCCAGACGATGTATGCGATGGTGTGTACCGATGCGGTCTGCAAGGTACCCGTTCTGCGTCCCTGCATTGGAATGGATAAGGCGGAGATCGTTGAAATATCCAGAAAAATCGGCACTTTTGAGACCTCGATCGAGCCCTATGAGGATTGCTGCACAGTCTTTACTCCCAAGCATCCTAAGACAAGGCCTGTGCTTGATGATGTGGAAAAAGCGCAGGCAGCGTTCGATTTTGAGCCGCTTATCGAGAAGGCTGTATCAGAAACCGAAACCAAGCTTATTAAAAAATTCATATGATCCTGACGGCGGATTTACAGGAACGGCGCAGATGCGCTGTTTAGGTGTGTCAAGCCGTTGGGCTTTATCCGAAAATATTGCTTGATATGCGTCAAATCTGATGTAATTATCTTACATATTGTCATTCTGTGTACAAAATGATAATAAACATCAGTGTAAAGGCTTTGACCTTTAGAAAATGTTGCTATACGGATTTTAGGACAGCTTTTGCTTGAAGATCAAGATAAGAACGTGTATAAAACGAATATTTATACAGGCTTTTGCAACTGTACAAAACTCTGTACAGTAATATTTCTGCGGCAGCAGCCTCTCTTGCAGCTGTACAATAAACTGTACACATTGTTTTGGCGGCAATATATCTTATGCTTGCATTAAAGCGCGTATATGCGGTCTTTTTGGAGAAATTTGTCTGTTCTGAGTTTTGCTTGTATCGTCTGCAAGCCGTAACTCTCACATAGCAGGACCGTTTGTGTTCTGCTGTTCAAAACCGTGCTTTCTTTGATTAACAATATTCATCAAGTTAGCAATCTGTTCAAAAATGAGGTGATTTTTATGTGCAATTTGCCAAAGAACGCAGGAGACTCGTCTTCTGAATTTGCCGAAGACAACAAATCGCTCGACAAAAGGCTTGACATTGCCGCAGACCGTGTTGTAAAATATATGATAACATCACGGATTACCCTTTCCACCGCCGAAAGCTGCACGGGCGGACTGATCGCCGAGAAGGTGACAGGCGTTTCGGGAGCCTCGGAGATATTTCGGGGCGGTGTGGTAAGCTACAGCGAGGAAGTCAAGCGGAAGGTGCTCGGTGTCGGGCAGGAGACTCTTGATGAGTTCAGTGTTTATTCGGCACAGGTAGCATCGCAGATGAGCGAGGGCGTGATGAGGCTCATGGATAGCGATGCCGCAGTCGGTGTGACAGGTATCGCGGGACCAAACGGCGGCAGCGATGATAAGCCCGTCGGGACGGTATTCGTCTCCGTGAGATATAAGAGCATGGAAGAGGTCAGGGACCTCAGGCTATATGAAGAATATGAAAACATGGACAGAGAGTTTATCCGTCATCATGCCGCGCTGAGCGCTCTGGAGATGCTCGAACGGCTGCTTTTGAGTGAAAGTGAGGGAGATTAATGTCTATGGGCAATGAAGTTAAAAACCTGTCAAGGCAGGATAATTCCAATTTCTTTATAAGATTTTTCAAGTATTTTATTCCCTGGAAGGGCGACGGTGCAGGTGAGGTCGTGCGTAAGTTCGTCTTTATCGCATCTATCGTTATCTTTGCGCTCTCGATCAATGAGCTGACCGATTTTCTTAAAACCGATCAGGCAGAGCTCAATTACGCTCAGGGGATAGTCAAGTATGAACCCGACTGGGATAACGGTCTTGAGCTCGACAATGTCGATGCCGATGTTGATTCCGAGGACCCCGAAGTGACCGATGCTCCGACGGGTAAAACCAAGAAGCGCGTGCTGCAAAGCTGGGCAAAGGATCTCGTAGAAAGAAACAGCGATGTCAAGGGCTGGATCAAGATCCCGGGTTTTGTAAATGACAACGGCGATGAGTATATCAACTTCCCCGTATTGCAGAGGACCTATGAGGGAAGCATCAACGATGCCAACGACTATTATCTCAGGCATGATATCGACGGCAACTACTATGAGTCGGGCAGCATATTCGCGGACTGTCTCGTTCCTATCGACGAGAAGGGTCAGCCCGATAATATCGTCATTTACGGCCACCATATGAGAAGGCTGGGTACCTCATTCACCCACCTTGCCGAGTATAAGGAAAGCGTTGATTTCCTTAAAAAGCACCCCATAATCGAGTTCAACACCATTTACGACAATAATGAGAAGTACGTCATCTTTGCAGCCTTCGTTGCAGCGGCAGAGGATTATCAGGACGATATCCCGATCTTCGATTACTGGAGATACAGGATGTTCGACGATGAAGACTATTCCTTTGACAAGTGGATCTCCAACGTAAAGAAGGAGAGCTGGTATACCTGCGACCTGGAATGCACGGAAGACGATGATTATATCACTCTCTCTACCTGCTCCAATGAGGTCGCAGATATGAGATGGGTCCTTGTGGCAAAGAAAATGACTGCCAACGATAACCTCGACCTTATCCTTAAATCCTATAAGGACAGGCCCGATTCCGAGATCTATTTCCCGAGGGTCTGGAGAAATGTCTGGGGTAATAACCGTAAGTATCTTGGTTGGTCATACTGATCCTGCCGCAGAGCTCACAGAGTGATGATCGGCTTTTTGTTGCCGAAGAAGGGTATGTGTGATCTCTGATGAAACTATCTGCGTTTTCTGAAAAGTGGAACAGCTTTATGGCGGTATCTCTGCGTAAGACAGCAGCTATTATGGCAGCGGCGGGAATTGCTGCTTTTGCCTGCTCGGCAGCTGTCTTCGGAAGCAGCCGTGCCGATGTCGCCGAGGAACAGACCGAGACTCTTGATGTCAGGCCGCAGCTTTCGGCGTTCGAGGGTGAGCATCGTCAGGCAGCGATGTCCAAAATGACTAAGAGGTACGGCAAAGAAGCCGTCCTGCTGCCGCAGACTGCCGATGCTCCTGAATATAACAGCATTCTCACCCTCATTCCCGAGGAGCCCGATGAAAGCGCAGCAGATGAACCGATCGCTGTTTCGTTGACAGGATCCGCAGAAGACGAGGCAGCTGCACCTGTTGACGATGATGCTGAAAACAGCAGCAGCTCGGAAAGTTCGTCCGCAGTCGGATCGGCGGCAGAAGCCGATGATACTGTTTCGGAGACAGAGCAGTCAGAAAATGAGTCGGCTGATGAGGCTGTCGGGGAGGTATCGGAGGCTGAGGAGGAGAACAGCAGTGCTTCCGAGCAAGATGTGCCTGCCGCTGAGGAGCCGCAGGACGAAACGCAGAGCGATGCCGTGACTGCTGCACCCGCATATACAGGCGGCGGTCTGACAGGCTATACTCAGCAGGAGTTCGACATGATGTGCAGTGTGGTCATGGCTGAGGTCGGCTACTGCGATGAGACTATGAAGCTTGCTATCTCCAATGTTATCATAAACCGTGTCCGCTCCGACCGATTCCCCGATACCATTTATGAGGTGCTCCATCAGCAGAATCAGTTCACAGCGATCAATAATTACTACAACAGAAGGCTCGAGCCCGATGAAGATACGATCGGCTGCGTAAGACGTGCCCTTGCAGGTGAGGGCGCATATCTTGTAAACGGTGCTACGTTCTATTATACCCCGGGTGTCAGCAGTCCCGCTGCCGCTCAGTGGTTCGAGAACCTTTGCTTCTGTGCCGAGGTAGGCAACGGAAGATTCTTTAAAGCATGGTGATCCCTGCTTGTAAAAAATGCCTAAATTAGGCAATGCAGGTTGTGCATTATTACAAAAAGTCAAGGCGTATCGTGGTTACTCCTTGACTTTTTTTCTATTATAAGTAAAATAAAATTAGGTGTATAATTTTGCAGAGAGGATTTGACTATGGAACTTAAACGCAAAACAGTTGTTATCAAATGCGCTGCGGCCGCGGCAGGGCTCGGCTGTGCCATGTTCGTTGGCATGATGTTCCCTAACGGCAGCGGTACCGTGAATACCGATAGCTTGTCGGGCAGTCTTGTGCAGAATGATACGGCAGCTGCGGACAAGACCTCTGTCAAGCAGCTCGAGGCTGATGCTGCCCTTGCCGAGAGTCGGCAGGAGATCGATCACCGCAAGGCTGAGATCGGTGAGTATCAGATGTTTACCGTTACCAGCACCCCTGTTGTGGAGTTTCTTTCTGCCGCAGAGGTCAAGCCCGATAAGAATAAGGACAGCGATAAGGACAAGAAGGAAGAAAAGGCTGACGAGGAGGAAAAGGCTGATAAGGCCGACGAGCAGCTCAATATCGAGGATTTCTCCGTGATACTGCCCGATGACGGTACAGAAGTGTATGATATCAGGACAGAGCCGCTCGGTCTGACTGCTACACGGTCTGTTGCAAATGAGTATTATACGGTCAAGGATCTGATCTCGGGCAGCGTTGTTACAATGAACGCTCATGAGATGCTTTGCCGCATGGTATATAACGAGATCGGCGCACAGTGGAACGAGCAGGCTATCAAGGCACAGGTCGTTGCCGCCTATAATCATCTCCGCTACAGCGATTCTATCGGTCATGTTCCCACTATCGCACTGAAATCGGGCTATCCCGAGGTCATAGAGCGTTGTGTGTCAGAGGTCGAGGGTCAGTGCATCGTTTATAACGGCGAGCTCGTGAACGCGGCTTATGCTGCTTCAACTGCGGGCTATTCGGCAGACAGCCGCTATATCTTCGGTATCGAGTATCCTTATCTGAAGCCTGTAGTCGGCGAATACGATCAGGACGACCCGAATTTCGGCGTAGTCAAGACTATCTCTGCCGATACGATCAGAAAGGCATTTTCCGATAAATACGGCATAACCCTTTCCGATGACTGCCGAAACTGGTTCGAGGTGCTGTCTATGCACGCGGGCAGATATGTCTACACTATCAGCATCGACGGTCAGATAACTATTTCGGGAAGCGATATGAGAACTCTTCTCGGACTTAAATCGAGTGCATTTGAGATCAGCTACTCGGGCGGGGATTTTGAGTTCACTACCTACGGCTTCGGCCACGGTGTCGGGCTTTCGCAGTGGGGAGCCAAGCTTTATGCGGATCACGGCTGGACCTACGATCAGATACTCCGCCATTACTATGTGAATACTACTATCGTGCTTTCGGATGAGAATGCAGGTGCGGTCGAGAGAGGAAAGAATCCTCCCGCAGATATCCCCGCGCAGGCAGAGGTGAATGATGAAGGCGATCTTACCGAGGTACATACCGAGGACATCACTGCCGACAGTATGCCGACAGCTCGGGAGAGCACGGATACAAGCTCTGCCGCTCCCGCTGCCGTGCAGGAGCCTGTGCAGCCTGTGACCGAAAGCAAGGCAGATCAGCCCTCGTCCGCCGATGAGCCGTCAGCGCCCGAGAGCTCAGCGCCTGACAGTTCAGTGTCCGAGAATGAGAGCGTTCCCGACGATACAGAGGCTCAGTCTGATACCTCGGCTGAGGAGTCTAAATCTATAGCAGAAGAATGATTTTCTAAGGGAGGTCTTTGAAATGGGAATATTTGATAATATGGGCATCAACAGGCAAAAGCAGAACACGCCCAAGAATAATGAGATAGTCAGAGTCAACGGCGAGATCAACCGTCGTCTTGAAGAGATCAACAAGCGTTATACCGATATCGGCAGGATAGTGAAGCTCAGGTGTCTCGATCAGGTGAGCAATCCCGATGTACTGCGGCTTTCGGGTGAGATTGATGCACTTCTCGGTGAGCTGAAAACGCTCAACGAGCAGCTGAATGCTATCAAGGGTGTCAAGATCTGTCCGAACTGTAATTCTACTATCGAGATAAGTATGGCATTCTGTCCTAACTGCGGAACAAAGCAGACCGTTGCAGCTCAGCAGCCTAACGTTGCTGCTCCCGCTCCGCAGCAGGTGAACGCTGTACCTCAGCCGGTTCAGCCTGCACCGATGCCCGCGCCTTCATTTGCGCAGGAGCCCGCTCCCGCACCGATGCCCGCGCCTGCTCCTGCTCCTGCTCCCGCACCTGCTCCTGTACCGATGCCCGAGCCTGTGTTAGAGCAGACACCGCCTCCCGCTGTTATACCTGCGGCTGCTGAGGTGACTGAGGAGCCTGTTGAGTTCCCCGCTTCCGAGGAGATAGCCGAGGCCGCTGCCGAAGCAGAACAGGCAGTTGAAGAAAAGGCTGCCGAGCTGCCCGAGGCTGCATCCGCACCCGCTCCCGAGAGGATTCCCGCTCCCGAGGTAAAGCCGTTCACAATGCCCGAAATGCCGAAAGTTCAG
>CAMOFU010000015.1 GCA_946613705.1 uncultured Clostridia bacterium | reverse complement strand
TGGGGAACAACCTTTCTTCAGAAAGGTTTTCCCCAGTAGGTCCCGCAGACAGTAAAGATAAATTATTATTTACAGCAATACATAGCAGAATTGGGAGATTATTATTACTCGGTGCGGTTGAGTTCGGTGTGGTATGCCGAAAGTATTGCTTCTTCGAGCTCGCTGCGGCATTGGGCAGAGATCGGGTGGACGATATCGCGGAACACGCCGCTGTCGTCGCGGCGGGAGGGCATAGCAGCGAACAGCCGCTCCTCGCCCTGTATCACCTTGATGTCGTGAACTGCAAGAGTGCCGTCTATAGTAATGCTCACAATGCCGCGGAGCTTGCCGTCATTGAGGAGCTTCCGTACCTTTATGTCTGTGATCGTGATGCTCATTGCTTTTCCTCCTGTGATGTTTATACAGATGCACAAATTTCAGGCCGCAGAATGACCTGTAAAGTAAGTTTTCCACAAATATGAAAAATTATTCAAATAAAGGGGTTTATTTTTTTAAACAAATGTACTATAATAAAATTAGGTATGGTATGAGTTTATTTGTGCTCATTGCTTATACAAAATCTACAGTTCACGGAAATGAGGAAGCGCAATGATCTCGAAGGAGATTCTGAAAAATGCAAAGCATATCCATTTTATCGGTATCGGGGGCTCGGGTATGTACCCGCTGGTGCAGATACTGCATGAGAAGGGATACTATATCACAGGCTCGGATAACAACGAGACAGAAACGCTGGACGCTGTAAGGCGAATGGGGATAACCGTGTTCCTCGGGCAGCGGGCAGAGAATATCGAGGGGGCAGACCTTATAGTGTACACTGCCGCCATAATGGAGGATAACCCCGAGCTGATCGCAGCCAAGGCGAGCAGTGCTGCTGTTGCGGAAAGAGCCGAGATGCTGGGGCTGCTCACAGGGCAGTATGATAATGCGGTCTGCGTGTGCGGTACTCACGGCAAGACCACCGCTACCTCCATGCTCACTCAGATCTGTCTTGAGGGCGGGCAGGATATCAGCTGCTTTATCGGCGGCAAGCTCCCGCTGATAGGCGGGTCGGGCAGGTCGGGCAGCAACGATACGATAGTCGTCGAGGCCTGCGAGTTCAGAGATCACTTTTTGCAGCTTTATCCCGATGTGGCAGTGATACTTAATGTCGATGCCGATCATCTGGAGTACTTCAAGAATATAGACAATATAATCAGGTCGTTCCACAGGTTCGCGGAGATGGCAGGCAAGGCTGTCATCTATAACGGCGACGATGCGAACACTCTTGCTGCGGTAAAGGGGATAGAGGGAAAGCAGCTCATCACCTTCGGCTTCGGCAGGGGCAACGACTACAGCGCCGTGATAACGGGCTCAAAGGGTCTGCGGACGGATTTTGAGCTGTATGTAAAGGGCGAGAAGCGGGCGGAGCTTGCTATCCACGTCCCCGGAACGCATAATGTGCTGAATGCGCTGGCAGCAATTGCCGCTGCGGAATACTGCGGCATCGATATGGCAGGCATAAGGAAGGGCCTTGACGGTTTCACGGGGGCGCTGAGGCGTTTTCAGAAGATAGACGAGGTGGACGGAGTTACCATCGTGGACGATTATGCGCACCACCCCGCCGAGCTTGAGTGTACGCTCAGGGCTGCCAAGGGGCTTGATTTCAAGCGGGTATGGGCGGTGTTCCAGCCGTTTACCTATTCGCGTACTCAGGTGCTGCTCGATGATTTTGTGAAGGCGCTGTCGATCGCAGATGTCGCCGTCATCACCGATATCATGGGGGGCAGGGAGAAGAACACCTTCGGGATATACACCGAGGATCTGGCGCAGAGGATAGAGGGTGCTGTCTGGTTCAGCACCGACCACGAGCTTGCCGACAGGCAGGAGGCATCGCAGAAGGAATACAATTTCAGGCAGTGCGTGGACTATATCGCAGAGCACTGCGAGCAGGGCGATCTTGTGATAACGCTCGGCTGCGGTGATGCGTATAAGGCTGCGAAGCTGCTGGCAGAGAAGCTGAGAAGCGGTAAATGAAAGGAGAATGACCATGAAGCTTTCCGAGAATGAAAAGAAGGTTTTTGAATACGTTAAATCGCGTATCGAGGACGGATATGCTCCTTCGATCAGAGAGATCTGCGCGGAGTTCGGCTTCAGATCTACCTCGACCGCACACAGGTATATCAATTCGCTGAAGGATAAGGGTCTGCTTGAAAAGGGTGAGAACCTTAACCGTGCGATCAAGCTGACGGGCGCAAAGCAGACGCTCGTTCCCGTGCTGGGTACGGTCACGGCAGGGCAGCCGATAACCGCTGTGGAGGATATAACGGGCTATATCAGCTTCGTGCCGAACAAGAGCTACAGCTACCCGCTGTTTGCATTGAAGGTGCGGGGCGAGTCGATGATAAACGCTGCGATACTGGACGGAGATGTTGTGATCGCCGAGCAGGTGCCCGTGGTCGCCAACGGTGAGATAGCAGTCTGCCTTGTGGACGGAGAGAGCGCCACGGTAAAGCGCTTTTACAAGGAGAACGGCGGCTACCGTTTGCAGCCCGAGAACGATAATATGGATCCGATCTATGCCGACAATGTTGCGATACTCGGCAAGGTCATAGCTGTCGTGCGGTATATCTGATCGGGGGAAATGCATTATGAGCAGGAAGTGCAGCTCATGCAATGCCGTTGTTGAGGATAATATGAAGATCTGCCCCAACTGCGGCAGATTGCTTTCGAGCATCGGCGACAGGCACGAGTATCAGCCGCATAAGCCGCAGCCCGCAAAGCCCGCCGCCAAGAGACCGCAGGCGGCTCGGCCGCAGCATTCGGTCAGCCGTGCGGGCGGCAGCAGACAGGGGAGCGTTCAGCACAGGCAGCCGCCAAAAGGTCAGCCCGCTAAGGCACGGACGGCGGCGAAGGGACACAGCAGTCCCGCGCATGAGAAAAACGAGCTGCCGCGCTGGACCATGATTGTCAGAAGGACTGCGCTGATGCTGCTGATCGCAGCGGCGGTGTATTTTATGCTGTTCGGCTTGCAGGTGCTGAGGATAAGGCACAGTACATACGAATTTGATACCAAGATGAAGCTTTCATCGGGCAGCTTCGGAGAGGCATTTGACAGCTCGGTGCAGGACGGGGGCTGGTCTTATAACCCGTTCACCTTTACGATGACATATTCGGGCAGGCACGACGGCAGGGATATGAAGGTAAGATTCTCTGCGGGATTCAGTGTTGATGTTAAGAGCGTTACCGTCGGCGAGGAGGAGAAAACGACTAAGGAGCAGATAAACAACTATCTTATGGGGCTGTTTATCTGACGGGAAGTGCCGCAGCTGCGGAAAGTAAGGAGCAGGAGAATGAATAAGAGTACGTTCTGGAAAAAGCTTGCAAGGATACTTTTTTCTCAGAAAACTACTATCATTTTCCTGCTCCTTTTGCAGATCATCTTTATCATGTCGATGATCGTCGGTGCGCTGGAGTATACACAGTGGATAAGCTATCTGCTCTCGGCGCTCGGACTGGTGCTGGCTATCTATATCTGCAATCAGGACGTGAACCCCGCTTATAAGCTTTCATGGGTGATACCTCTGCTGGCGATACCGCTGTTTTCAACGGTGGCTTATTTTATCCTGTCGAACCAATACAGCACCAAGGCCGCACGCAAGGCGCATATGCAGAAGTGTGAGAATACCAGACCGTATCTCAGGCAGGATCCGCGGGTGCTGAGCGATCTGGTGATAGAGAACAGCAGTGTGTCCAAACTGTCCGAATATCTGGACAAATACGGCGGGTACCCTACCTGCCGCTGCACAACGGTGGAGTATTTTTCCGACGGCATCAAGAAGTTCAGGGCTATGCTGCGGGAGCTGAAAAAGGCAGAGCGGTTCATCTATATGGAGTATTTCATAATCGGTCAGGGCGAGATGTGGAGCGAGATCGAGAAGATCCTGATAGATAAGGCGGCGCGGGGCGTTGATGTGCGGCTGATGTATGACGGCATGGGCTCGCTCGATCTGCTGCCGATGAGATATGACAGGACCCTGCGGGAAAAAGGGATAAAGTGCCATGTGTTCAACCCGTTCCGCCCGCTGCTTTCGAGCATACAGAACAACCGCGACCACAGAAAGATCTGCGTGATAGACGGCAATGTTGCATTCAACGGCGGTGTGAATCTCTCGGACGAGTATATCAACCGTTGGGACCGCTTCGGCTACTGGAAGGATACGGCAGTCATGCTGAGGGGCGACGCAGTGTGGAACTTCACGATGATGTTCCTGCAAATGTGGGAGATACTTGATGATGAGCCCAACGATTATAACTCACTGCGGCCTGTGCTGACCGAGACGGAGCAGCAGGCGGACGGCTTTGTGATACCCTACGGTGACTCGCCGCTCGATACCGAGAACGTCGGGGAAATGGTGTATCTGGATATCATCAATCATGCAAGGAAATATGTGTATATCACCACGCCGTACCTGATACCGAACAACGAGCTTGTAACGGCGCTGGAATATGCCGCGAAGAGCGGGGTCGATGTGCGGATAATCACCCCCGGGCACCCCGACAAGTGGTACTGCCGCTCGATAGCTTGGTCGTATTACCGCGATCTGCTGGAGCTGGGCGTGAAGATATACGAGTTCGACGGATTTATCCACGCGAAGAATTTTGTGTCCGATGACAGGTCGGCGGTCGTGGGGACGATAAATCTTGATTACAGGAGCCTGTATCTGCATTTTGAATGCGCGACGTATATGTACGGCACGGGCACGGAAAAGCTGGTGCGCAGGGATTTCGAGGCCACGCTCGGGCATTGCCGCGAGATAACCGTTGCCGACTGCGACAAGCGCTCGCTCTGGAGCTGTGCGGTATCTGCGGTGCTGAGAATGTTCGCACCGCTGCTGTAAAAAACGGAGGAATGATATTATGAAGATAGCTATAGGAAACGACCATGCTGCACCCGAGCTGAAGCTTGCGGTGAAGGCGCATCTTGAGGACATGGGCTATGAGGTGGTAGACGTTGGCTGTGCTGTGGGTGAGAGGTGCGATTATCCCGACGCTGCCGAGGCTGTTTGCAGCCGCGTTGTGAGCGGGGTCTGCCGCTTCGGTATACTTATCTGCGGAACGGGGCTGGGGATGTCCTACGCTGCGAACAAGGTGAACGGTATACGCGCTGCCTGCTGCTCGGAGACGTTCTCTGCAAGGCTCTCGCGCGAGCACAACGATGCGAATGTGCTTTGCTTCGGGGCAAGAGTTGTAGGAGAGGGCACCGCGCTTGATCTGGTCGATGCCTTTGTCGGCACGGAGTTTTCGGGTGACGAGCGCCACCGCCGCCGCCTTGACAAGATCGCTGCGATCGAGAGCAGGAACTGACGATCGGGCGGAGCAAAAGCAAAGCAAAAATGATCTCAAAGGAGCTGATGGTATGTACCTTG
This sequence comes from uncultured Clostridia bacterium, assembly GCA_946613705.1. Taxonomy (GTDB): domain Bacteria; phylum Bacillota; class Clostridia; order Oscillospirales; family Ruminococcaceae; genus FB2012. The sequence continues at coordinate 13,813 of CAMOFU010000015.1, read as the reverse complement.
AACATATCCCGCAGAATATTTTGGATATGCCGTTTCCTGAGCGAATAAAAGCACTTGCCGAGCTTGCACATCGTGCCGACCCTAAGCTCAGGGTCTTCGGCGCAGGAAAGCATAAGTACACCTTTGCTGCTCCCGCAGATATCACTGCGATACGCAGATTTGAGCGGAGCAATGGGCTGATGCTGCCCGATGAGTATGTACGCTTTCTTACCGAGGTCGGTAACGGCGGCGCAGGCGCGGATTACGGAATGTTCTCTTTTGAGGCAGCCGCGAATAATCTCCCGAGCAAGGCTACCTACGGTCCTACGCTTTATGACTATGACGACCCCGTTGCGGTCTATGTTGAAAAGGCTCAGCGGCTGGACGATATCAACGGCAAGGAAGAGTTCGAGGCTGAATACGACAGACTGTTCAATGATATCACCCGCGGTATGTTCATCATCGGCACGGCGGGCTGTACATACGATTATTTCATAATGTACCACGGACGGAAGAGGGGCTGTGTCGGCGGCATTGACTGGAACTTGATGCCTCAGAGAAGCGGCAGCCCGGTACTCTACGACCTTACTCTCAACGAGTGGCTGGAGGATTATCTGACGCGGATCATTCTCGGCAAGCTTGTCTCGTATCCGACCTTTGACGCGGTCGATATGTATGCGGATATCGGGCGCAAGCGCTGTGCCCGCCGTGACGAGTGGCCGAATACTGTCTCGGCTCCCGAACAGCCTGCACCGCAGCCGACACCCACGCCCGCGTCTCAGCCTACACCCCCGCCTGCGCCTCAGCCCGCGCCTCGTCCGACGGTCGTCACACCTCCTCCGAAGCCCGCGCCGAGGATATTCCGTGTGGGGGATCTCATCAGGCACGCGAGGTACGGCAGCGGCATAATCACGAATGTGGTCGGCAATATCATAACCGCCGATTATATGGAGTGCGGCTCAAAGTCGATCATGCTCCCCTATGACCGAAAGGATATACTTGATTAAAAACAGCAATTATTTGCCCGATCATATTGACATAACTCTCCGTTTGTGATATAATAGTTAGCAGAAACTAACCGAATCACGGACGGAGGTTTTTTTATGACCGATAAGAAATACAAGCAGCTTACGGTAAACGAGTTCACCAAGGCTGCCGCGGTGTATGAGACAGACAAAGCGGGCGTATATAAGATCTGCAAAAAGGACTACCCCGATGTGCTGGCAGAGCTTGAACGGGAGCCGTTTGAGGATCTGCTCGACTGCGGCTGCGGCACTGCGCCGATGCTCACGCTGCTGCACAAAAAATATCCGAAAAAGCATCTTACGGGTATCGACATCACTCCGAAGATGATCGAGGCGGCAAAGGCCAAGGGAATGAAGGGCGTTGAGCTCGTGGTAGGTGACTGCGAGGATCTGCCCTTTGCCGAGAACTCTTTCGATGCGGTGATCTGCTGCCAGAGCTTTCACCACTACCCGAACGTGCAGGCTTTTTTTAACAGCGTATATCGGGTGCTGAGACCCAACGGGCGGCTGATACTGCGGGACATGACAATGAACACGGCTGCGGCAAGGTGGCTGGTGAACAATATAGAGATGCCGCTTGTCAATCTTGCGGGCAAGGGCGATGTTCACGTTTACGGCAGGGACGAGGTAAGAGAGCTGTGCAGGAGGTCGGGGCTGAGAATGGAGCTGTTCGAGAAGCGCGGCTTCTGTCGGCTGCACTGCGTGGCACGCAAGCCGAAGAGAACAAAAAGCAGCAAATAGATACAGCAGCAAAGAGCAAAGAAAAACGCTCAGGTCATGAAGACCCGAGCGTTTTGTTTGTTGTTTGCAAGCTTGTCTGCGCGTTCTTTGCCGCACGCTCCCTTTGGGAGAAAACGCAGCCGCAGTAATCCTGTCGGTAAAGCCCGTACTGCTTGGAGAGCTCGACCGAGCGCTTGTAGCCGTTTCGCTTTTTGAGATCGGTCGGCAGTGCTTTGACCTGATATATCCCCGCCAGCTCCGAGGCTATCTCGCCGAGCTTGGCGGCATTTTTGTAAGGCGAGATCGAAAGCGTGGTCGTGAAGTATTCAAACCCGAGCTCCCGAGCGAGCGCCGCTGTTTTTTCAAGCCGCAGCCTGTAGCAGGCAAAGCACCTCTCGCCGCCCTCGGGGATATCCTCCAGCCCCCTGACCGCTTCAAAGAACTCCTGCGGGATATAATCCCCGACTATCAGCGAGACGTTGTTTTTCACGGGCAGCTCGGATATGAACCTCTTCTGCTCCGCGACCCTGCGCTCGTATTCCTCCTGCGGATAGATATTCGGGTTGTAATAGAATACAGTGATCTCAAAATACTGCGATAGATATTCGAGGGTATAGGACGAGCATGGGGCACAGCAGCTGTGCAGCAGCAGTCTCGGCACCCTGCCCTCTTTTTCAAGCAGGCTCAGCTCACGGTCAAGCATGAGCTGATAGTTCGGTTTAGGTGTGTTCATTCTGTCCGCTCCGTTCATTTGAGCAGCTCGGGCGGGAAGTTCTCCATAGTGATGACCCTGTTCCTGCCCTGACTCTTTCCGTAATACAAATACTGGTCAGCGATGCTTACCCCGCGCTCATATGAGATAGCGCCGCTGCATTCTGTCACTCCCATTGTGATCGTAACCGAGAACTCTGCCCCCTCGTCGGAGGTAAACACATACTTTTTCAGCCGGTTCCTGATCTTCTCGGCGATCTGCCGACCCTGTTCCATGCTTGCGGCAGGCACCGCGAACAGCAGCTCCTCGCCTCCCCACCTGCACACATAGCCCTCTGAGGGCACGCATTCGGTCATGATCCTCGAGACGACGGTTATCACCTTATCACCCGAAGCATGGCCGTAGGTGTCGTTGATATGCTTGAAGTTATCGAGGTCGCCCATACCGATGACGTATATCTCGCCGCGGTTTTTGGCATTCTCGTCAAGCCGCTTGAGGAAATCGACCATTGCTCTGCGGTTGAAAAGCTGCGAGAGCGGGTCGATCTTTATCAGCATACTCAGCTCCTCGTTCTTGTCCTTCATCTTCTGCTCCTCGAGCTGCTTCATGAATTTATTGATCGACGAGAAGGTGACGATCATAAGGAACGACATGAGCGTGTTGAAAACAAATATCAGTGTGATCGTTTTATCACTGATCTGCGTGTAGATGACACCGTTCGGGCGGCCCGTGTAGGTGCGCAGGAAGATGAATTCAGAGATGAACAGTATCTCCAGCACCGCAGGAAGGTGCCAGCTTTTGAATTTCAGGAAAAACGGGAAGGGTCCGCAGCAGACGATAAACATTGAAAAGCCCGTTTCCCACCCCATGAACAGCGTGGCGGCACCTGCGTGCAGCGCGACCTCGGCGATGGCGATGCAGGCATAAAAGGTGACATGGTCGGGCTCCTTGCAGATCAGCCTGCCGAGCAGCGCATAAACGGAAACGCTGACGATGTTGAATACGAACATCTCGGTTATATCGTTATGGAGGAAGAAGAAAAGATAAAACAGATGAGCGAGCAGGAACACGGCATCTATTATCAGAAGTGTCGTGCGGCGGGTGAACCTGTTCAGGACCGCGCTTATGAATGTCCGCCTGCTTATCAATGCATTCCACTCCCTTCTGCTGTGATGACTGTAGGCTGTTATCATTCAATGATACAAAATACCCCATATAATTATACCTTATAAAAAAGTCAATAACAATGGCAATATTCAACAAAAAACCGAACGTATTTTTGACATTCACGCCATGAGGGGGGCGGCGGCATGATACGACAAAAAATACAGATCGGGTGTGGTATCATCATAATACAATGATAAAGATTCGGGGCAGCCTGTGCTGCCTGCGGGAGAGGAAGGATAAAATGCCTGTAACGGTTTTCTATGATGCGAAAAGCAGAACGGTGCTTGCAGAGCTGTCGGGGGATATCGACCACTGCTCGGCAAAGGATATGCGAATGCCGATAGATGAAGAGATAATGAAACGGCTGCCGAAGCAGCTGATACTCGATTTTGAGAATGTCAGCTTTATGGACAGCTCGGGGATCGGGCTCATCATCGGGAGATACAAGCTGATGAACGACCTCGGCGGCGATCTGATAGCCGTCAACCCGAAGCCTGATGTAAAAAAGCTGATGGAGCTTGCGGGCGTGCAGAGACTTTGCAAGCTGATATACCGTAAGCGCCGCAGCCTGATCGGAGGAATGAAGCTATGAAAACGAAGGAAAGAATACTCAACAGAATGACACTGCGCTTTCCGAGCCTTTCGGAGAACGAGCGCTTTGCAAGGCTGGCGGTGTCGGGGTTCATATCCTCGCTCGACCCTGCTCTTGATGAGCTGAGCGAGATCAAGACCGCAGTTTCGGAGGCGGTAACGAACTGCATCGTCCATGCCTACCGTGACACGGTGGGAGAGATAAGGCTCGAGGTGCGGCTGCTTGAGGGCTGCCGTATCTACATAAGCGTCAAGGACAGCGGCTGCGGCATCTCGGACGTGAAGCAGGCGCGTCAGCCGCTGTTTACCACTGCTCCCGACGAGGAACGTGCGGGGCTCGGCTTTGCGATCATGGAGAGCTTCTCGGACAAGCTGCGTGTATCCTCCAAGCCCGCCCGCGGAACAACAGTCACGATGCTGCGGACGCTCCGCACCCGCAAGCCCGCTGATGGCAAGGACAGCTGATACGGGGCGGCTGGCGGAGGAGAATATGGGGCTCGTGCATATGTGCGCCAACCGTTTCCGCGGCAAGGGCATAGACTATGACGATCTGTGCGGAGCGGGCTGTCTGGGGCTGATAAAGGCGGCGAAGGCCTTTGACGAGGGGCGGGGAGTGCGGTTCTCGACCTACGCTGTGCCTGTGATACTGGGTGAGATCCGCCGTCTGTTCCGCGACGGCGGCACGGTAAAGGTGAGCCGCAGCCTGAAGGAGCTGTCTCTTCGTCTGACCCGCGAGCGGGAGCGCTTTCTGATATCCGAGGGGCGGGAGCCGACAGTGTCCGAACTGGCGGAGCGGTGCGGCGAGGATCCCGAGCTCATCACCGAGGCACTCGAAGCCTCCCAGCCGCCTGTAAGTCTTACTGCCGACCTCGACGGCAGCGAGGGGACAGTCATTGATATCCCCACCCCCGCTCCCGATACGGGCATCATCGACCGTATCGGGCTGTATCAGGCGCTTTCCACGCTTCCTGCGGCTGACCGAAGGCTGATCTATATGCGCTATTTTCTCGGCAGCACACAAACGGTCACAGCTGCCGCACTCGGTATGACACAGGTGCAGGTCTCCCGCCGCGAGAAGAAGCTCCTTGCGGCACTGCGTGAGGAGCTGGAGGGCGGGCGTGACAGGCAGCCGATCTGATGACCGACCTACCGATCGTCCCCGGCGGGCACGGCAAGCTGTGCGGCGATCACTGCCGCGAATACCAGTCCGCAGCCTGCAAGCTCGCGAGCAGACATAGTCTCGCCCAGTATCAGCCAACCCGACAGAGCCGCGAATACCGATTCAAGGCTCATGATGAGCGTTGCCGCAGTCGGGTCGGCGTGCTTCTGGGCGATTATTTGCAGCGTATATCCTACACCGCTCGAAAGCGCTCCCGCGTATAATACCGAGCCGCCCGCCTGCTTTATCATACCGATATCCGGGCTCTCGAATATAAGCATCAGTATCCCCGAGAGCGCGGCGGTGACAGCGAACTGAATGCAGCTCATCTTAACTCCGTCCGCACCCCGTGCGGCAAAGTGGTCTATCACCATGATGTGTACCGAGAACAGCACAGCGCAGCAAAGCACGGTCAGCTCGCCGCTGCCAACCGAGAAGCTCTCGCCGTTTTTCATGCACAGCAGGAAAAATCCTCCCGCCGCTGCCGCAGCGCACACCCATATGAGCTTTGGCACACGCTTATGCAGCAGCAGTCCCAGCACGGGCACGATGACGATATACAGCGCCGTGATGAAGCCCGCCTTGCCTGCGGTGGTCATACCTATGCCGAACTGCTGGAAGGCGCTTGCCGCGCACAGCACGACCCCGCACCACAGCCCGCCTGCCATAGTGGTACGGCGGGCGCTTTTGCTGCCGTGGCAGGTGCCGCGCTTCAGGTTTATCACGGCGATGACAGGCAGCAGCACAGCAGCACCTATCACCGAGCGGCAGAAGTTATAGGTGAACGGCCCGATATACTCGGTGCCCTTGCTTTGCGCAACGAAAGCCGAGCCCCAGATGACTGCCACCAGCAGCAGCAGCAGCTCGGAGATCAGTTTTTTCTTCTTCATTGTATGCATTGCTCCTCCGATAAAAAAGCACGGTACACACTCGGCGTGCCGTGCTTTTAAAGAATGTCGGTCATGATCTTTCAGATAATATACCTGACTGCTTTTCTGACCTTGAGCGTGCTGCTTTCGTATGCAGCAAGGTCCTCGGTGCGGCAGGGGTGGTTCGTGTCGCCGTAAGCGGAGGTGAAATGCACCATCTGCCCGTCGCCGATATACATTGCGACGTGCCCGATGCCGTTGTCGGTGAAAAGCTCGTTATCGCTTGCGGAATTGATCGGGCAGAGGAAGAAGAGCAGGTCGCCCTTTTCAAGCTTGGAGTAGTCAACAGACAGGCTCTCGTCCTTGACCTTATAGACCTCGTTGCCCTGATCCTCGCGGACATATTCCATATTATCGAAAACCACCGTGCCGCCGTTGTTGGCCTGTGAAACGGTATAATGCTCCAAATAGAGCCCTATTTGCAGGTAGGCAAGCTCGGTCATTCCCGAGCAGTCCGAGCGTGTCTCGTCCTCGCCTACATACTCTCCGCTTAATGTATAGGTCTGGTTCGGCTTGCGGCTCATCTCCAGCGCATAGTTCACAACAGTCTCCCGTGCCTCTTCAACGCTTGCGGGGATCATTGCCGCCTCGTCCTTTATGTAGTAATCGGTGTATCTGTATTTCTTTTCGCCCAGCTCGTTCTCGCCGTTTTCCACAGGCAGTGTCACCTGTAGTCCGCTGCTGCTCCACGTTCCGCGGCTGAGACGTTCAGCGCCGCTCTTTACCGCTTCCTTGCCCTCGCGGTCATAGAGCTGAGTGTCGGCGGGGATACGGTAATAACCCGTAGGGTACTTTTCGTAGTCATACTCGCCGTGCCTGAAATCGACGTTGCTGTTATTGTTATCCTCTGCCGCAGCAGCTGATTCGGCGGGCACCGACGAGCCGTCCGCAGCTGTGCCGCTGTCAGAGCCTCCGCAGCCTGCGAGCATACACACCGCAGTGAGCAATATGATAAGGCGTTTCATAAATAGTTCTCCTGTTCTGTTCCGCATTGTTTATAGGAAAGCAGCAGACAGCTGCCGAAAAAGGAAACACTGCCTTGTATTTTGTCTTCGGCAAAGCCCGTGCTCAGAGCCCCGCTGCCTTCATTATCATAACGAAGTAGGTGCTGATGCTGTCCTGCCTGCCGCGCATAATGCGCATTCTGACCTGCCCGATCACATCGCAGTAATCCTCCCTGCCGTTATACAGGAGCGGCACACCCACTGCGTCCACCAGCCAGTCAAAGCCCTTGTCACGCAGCCCGCAGAAGAGCAGCGTCTGCCCGAGGTATACGCCTATCATGACCGAGAGGTTCCAGACATATTCCTCTGTCAGACTGCCCTCCCTGAAAAGCATATGCTGCCCGTCGAGCACCACCTCGAGCGAGCCGATGCTCTCGGGCGAGTAATCCATTGTTACGCCGTTGTTCTGTCCGAGCTGTACTGCCCGCCGACAGATCGCTGAGATATCGGGTCTGCTGTCAGCCATCGTTTTCCTGCTTTCTTGTCCTGATCTTTTTGAACACCCTTGCCGAGATCGGCGGTATAGCTGTATCGCCGCCGATAGGGAACTTGTTCATTTTTCCCAGCTCGTTGAGTCTGATGTAGAATTTTCCCTCGGGCAGCAGGAAGTGCCGCTCCTCGGGATAGGGATTGAACACGACTATAAGGCAGTCATGCTCGTCCTCAAGCTTATAGGCGATGAAGTTCTGGTCGCCCGTTTCAAAGAACCGCATATAGGTGCCGACCTCTTCCTTCGTCCGCAGACGGAAGAGACGGTTGTTTTTCCTCAGCCTTATCAGCGCCTTATAGTAATTGAACACATCAATATTATCCAGCTTCTCGTTCCATTTGATCGAGTTCGTGCTGTCGGGCGAATGGTAGCTGTTGTGGTCCACCTTAGTGACCTCGTTTATCGGCTCGCCCTCCTCGGGAGTGCGCGGCTTGGAGCGCAGGAAGTCCTGCCCCAGCTGTATGAACGGCATACCCTGTGCCAGTATGAACAGCGCTGCCGCCAGCTTATCCATTTTTACCCTGTCCTCGCGTGAGTAGTGCTTGGCGCATATCGAGAGCTTGTCCCAGAGGGTATGGTTGTCGTGTGCCTCGCAGTAATTGACAGTCTGCGAAGGCTCGTATGCCCAGCAGGCCTCCTGAACGTTATTCAGCTGCCAGTGCGGCACAGAGCCTGCCAGTCCGCGTCTGAGCACTGCCCAGGCATTGCGGTTGCCGCTTATATATCCGATGTCGTAAGGATTAAAGGTGCCGCCCTTGATGGCATCTCTGATATTATCGTTGAAAAGCCCCACTCTGCCGAAGCTGTAGGAATTCCACTTGTAAGCCAGCCTGTCGGACGGCATCGGAGACTCTCCCCCCGTCCAGCCCTCGCCGTACATAAGCAGCGGCGGGTCGAACTTATCAAGCTCATCTCTTATCATATTCACAGTCTCGATATCGTGCAGTCCCATCAGGTCGAAGCGGAAGCCGTCGAGCTTGTATTCTGTTGCAAGGAATTTGAGAGAATCTATCATGAACTTGCGGAACATCTTATGCTCTGAGGCTGTCTCGTTGCCGCAGCCCGAGCCGTTCGAGAAGCCGTGTTCCCTGTTCAGCCTGTGATAGTAATACGGGAACGACTTATGGAACGAGGACTCCTCGGTGTAATAGGTATGGTTGTAAACAACGTCCATAATAACGCCGATGCCGTTTTTATGCAGCGTCTGCACCAGCTCCTTGAATTCCTTTATCCTTGCCCTCGGGTCATACGGGTCGGAGGAATAGGAGCCCTCGAGGCAGTTGTAGTTCAGCGGGTCGTAGCCCCAGTTGTACTGCGCCTTGTAAGGCTTGCTCTCGTCCACGGTGGCATAGTCGAAGACGGGCAGCAGCTGAACGTGCGTCACACCCAGCTCCTTCAGGTGGTCAAGGCAGGTCGTCACATTGTGATAGCGTGTGCCTTCCTTTGTAAAAGCGGTGAAATGCCCTCTGTCCTCGAAGGCTGCACCGCTCGACTGGTCTATTGAAAAATCGCGCACATGGCACTCATACACCACCGCATCGCAGGGCGACTGGCAGACAGGCCGCGGAGTCTCGTTCCAGCCGACGGGGTTGGTGCGGCTCATATCGAGCAGATAGCCGCGCTTGCCGTTCACTCCGCAGGCATGGGCGTAAATATCTATCGTGTCATATCTTATACTGTTGTCAAACTCATAGGAGAATGTATAGAAGATATCCTCGGTCCTGTGCAGCAGCTCGACATACCACACTCCGTGGCTCATCAGCTCCATAGGCACCGTTTCTATCAGGTTGGGTCCCTCTCCGTCAAGATACAGATTGAGATAAACGCCCGTGGCGTACGGCGACCAGGTCTTGAACACAGTCCTGTCCTCGAAGTAGGTCGCACCGAGGTCGCTGCCGTCATAGGCGTGATACTTATCAAATTCAGCGTAGTCGCTAATTCTTATCATTTGATTAATCCAGCCCCTTGTAAGTTGTAAGGAATGATATATAATTGCTGCTGTATCAAAAGGTCACGGCCTTGTGCCGATAGTTTCTCCCTGCATGATCTTAGTCTCGAAGCCTTCGCGGGTATTTATCAGCAGATCCTCATCGGCCTTGATCCTGCCCTTTTCGGTAAGCAGGATTATCGTTGAGCCGCCGAACTCGAAGAAGCCCTTTTCCTCGCCCTTGCGGACTATCCTTCTGCCGTAGGGGTGCTTGTTTGTTATCCTGCCGACGAACATCGCGCCGACCTCCATCTGGATAACATCGCCTATCCCCTTTGTTCTTATCATGCAGTATTCGCGGCTGTTCTCCTTATAGGCGGGGATATACTTGTTGATTATCGGATTCACCGTGTGCAGGCTCCCCTTGATCGTGCGGTCATGGCTCTTCTCGCCGTCGGTGCAGTAGCAGTAGCGGTGGTAGTCATCGGGTGTAAGTCTGATTATGAAGGCGGTGCCGCCGATGTATTTTCTTGCAAGCTTGGTATCTCTCAGCAGCGACTCCACGGTATACACCGAGTTTTTCACCACGAACACATTCGAGCCTGTGATCTCATACGCGCTCACCTTTCCGTCGGAGGGCGAGATGATGATATCCTTTCCGCTGTCGATGCGTCTTCTGCCGGGCTTGATGCGGCGGGTGAAAAAGTCATTGAAGGAATAATACAGCTTGTTTTCGTAATCAAAGATATCTATATCGTTGCGCTCGGCAAATCTCAGCACGAAATAGGAAGAGAAGCGGCTGTCGAGAAATGCGCGGGAGAGCTTTGAAAACAGCGGGAGCGCCGCAAATTTCATGCACGCTCTGCCGACGGCCGAGCTGTACAGCTTGCGCAGCAGCTCGTCCTGTGCTGTGGTCTGATCGAATTCATTTCCTTTTCGGTCGCGGTATTTCATATTCATCGTTCCTTTCTGTTGCTTGTTATCGGACGGGCTCAGCCCTTCGGTCCGAATTTAAGATATCCCAGCACTATCAGTGCGCCTATCGTGAACAAAATGATTATCCCGCGGGTAGAGAATTTCTTTACCCTTATATCCAGAACGAACAGCACAGCCATCAGTATCTCAAAGCCCTGAAAAACATAGGGGAAGGCTGCGTGGGGGATATTGTGCCTGCCCATATACAGCAGCGGCAGCACCATAGATGTTGTGGTTATCGGCATACCCTGATATTCCTTGCGGTTCTCGGTAGTCGAGCGCTGGCGCTCCTCCTCCATAACATTGAAGTAGCCGAGACGGATAAGGCCGCAGAGAACTATCAGCAGCGATGAAGCAAGGCCGAGGCCGTAGTTGAAGCCGTAGTGATAGCCGATGCAGGCGGGCAGCACACCGAAGCAGACAAGATCGGCAAGCGAGTCGATCTGTATCCCGAAGACCTTTTCCTGATCCGTTCTGTCCTTTTTGTGGCGGGCGACCTTGCCGTCGAACAGGTCGCAGATCCCCGAGATGACAAGACAGAGGAACGCGATAGACTCGTTCCCGTCTAACACCTGTGTTATCCCGTATACCGCCGAGCAAAGGCTAAGGTATGTAAGGATGACTGTATAATTATAGAATCCTATCATTTTCAACACTCCTCTGTATTTGCGATATGCGCCGCTGTTACAGGTTTATCAGCGCCAGTGCCGCGTAGCCGACCGCCAGCTGTATGATAACGAAACGAATGACCACCTGTGTATCGCTCCACCCCTTGAGCTTTCTTGCGTGGTCGTGAAGCGGGGTGCGTATCCCGTCCATGAACGTAGTCGAATGCAGCAGCCGTCTTACCGAGAGCTTTACCAGACCCAGACCGCCGTCGAGCAGCATCACGACGGCAAACAGCAGGAACGCAAACGGGTGACCCGTTCTCATGGCAAGCAGTGCTATGAACACTCCCAGTGCCCGCGAGCCCGCATCGCCCATAAGGATAAGGCTGGGCGAGCAGTTGAACCAGAGGTAGGCAGCCAGCACGGATAGCATCACAAGGCTTTCCGTATATATCTCGGAGCCGACCCTTGAGCCGAAGAAGAGCTGTGTGCCCGAAGCGCTCTGCATGAACAGGAAGATCGTCACCATCGAAAGCGAGCCGCACAGTCCGTCAACACCGTCCGTGCAGTTGACGACATTTATGCTCAGCCAGATCAGCCCGACTGCCAGTATCACATAGATGACCTTCGGCATCTCGAAGGTATTGCCGAAGAAGATCACATTGGCGGGATTGTGCCAGATGAAATTGACTGCCAGACCTGCCGAGATCACAAGGTCGAGCAGACCCTTTTTCAGCTCGCCCCACGGCACTTTTGAAGCATCGTCGAGGAAGCCCGTTATCATTGCCGCATAGATCAGTGCGAGGTCGATAACGTTCTCAACGGTCATCGGCGTAAAGAGCGCTGCGCACAGCACGAACACCGACACTAATATAATTCCCGCGCCCCTCGGCTTGCCCTGAGAGAGCTGACCGTTGACGGCAAATTCCCGTCCCTGATCGCGCGGGAGAGCCTTGGCGAATATTTTAAATCCCGCAAATGCTGCTGCAAAGCTGCACAGTATCAGCAGAGTCACCAGCGGGAAGCCCGATCTGTCAGCAAAGAAATGATATATCATTTGCATCTTCCTTCGTATTCATCATATCTGCCTAACACGGCAGGGCATATTAGCCTACAATATATTATTATACATCATTTCCTCAAAAAATGCAATTACATTCTTACGTTATTTTGCACAAACTTAACTGTTTATTTACTTCTGCTTTTTAATAGGCCGCAGGTGCGGCGCGGAGGGAGCGGCAGGCGCGGCGGAAATAGTCAGAATATACAAAACTGCGGGCTGCGGGGTCGGATTTTTCTGTTTGCAAAAACTGCACCTGTGTGGTATAATATTATTTTGGAAATTGGAAAACGTTCAGCTCTACAGGAGGAGAAAGTATGATAAGAGAAGACCTCAGAAATGTTGCGATAATCGCCCACGTCGATCACGGCAAGACCACGCTTGTTGACGGTATGCTCAAGCAGAGCGGTACCTTCAGGGAAAACCAGGCTGTTGACGAGCGCGTGATGGACTCTAACGATATCGAGCGTGAGCGCGGTATCACGATACTTGCAAAGAACACATCCATCCATTATAAGGACGTTAAGATCAATGTTATCGACACCCCGGGACACGCTGATTTCGGCGGCGAGGTGGAGCGTGTGCTTAAAATGGTGAACGGCGTTATCCTGCTGGTCGATGCGGCAGAGGGTCCCATGCCGCAGACGAGGTTCGTGCTGCAGAAGGCGCTGGAGCTCGGGCACAAGATCATTGTTGTTATAAACAAGATCGACCGCCCCGATGCAAGGCTCAACGAGGTCGGTGACGAGGTGCTGGAGCTGCTGATGGATCTTGATGCATCGGAGGAGCAGCTCGACAGCCCGATAATCTACTGCTCGGGACGTGACGGAACGGCTTCGTTCAATCCCAACCAGCAGGGAAGCGACCTTACTCCGCTGCTTGACGAGATCCTCAGCTACATACCCGCTCCCGAGGTCGATGATGCGGGGACGATGCAGTATCTCGTTTCCGCGATCGACTACAATGACTATGTCGGCCGTATCGCTATCGGGCGCATAGAGCGCGGTGTTATGAAGGTCAATCAGGAGGTCACGATCGGCGACTATCATCAGACAAAGAAGGAATACCGCGGCAAGGTAGTTACGATGTATCAGATCGAGGGGCTGCAAAGGGTACCCGTAGAGACTGCCCGCGCAGGCGATATCGTCTGCATCAGCGGCATCGAGAACATCACGATAGGTGATACTATCTGTGAGTTCGGCGCATTCGAGGCGCTGCCGTTCGTGAAGATCTCCGAGCCGACGGTCGAGATGACCTTCTCGGTGAACGACTCGCCGTTCGCAGGCAGAGAGGGCAAGTTCGTTACCTCCCGCCAGCTGAGGGACAGGCTGTTCAAGGAGCTGCTGAAGGACGTTTCGCTGAGAGTTTCCGAGACGGATTCCACCGACAGCTTCAAGGTCGCGGGACGCGGCGAGATGCATCTTTCCATACTCATCGAAAATATGCGCCGCGAGGGCTATGAGCTGG
>CAMOFU010000014.1 GCA_946613705.1 uncultured Clostridia bacterium | reverse complement strand
AGCAGAGGACTGAAAATCCTCGTGTCGATGGTTCGATTCCGTCCGGAAGCACCATATAATGCGGATTTAGCTCATCTGGTAGAGCGCCACCTTGCCAAGGTGGAGGTAGCGAGTTCGAGCCTCGTAATCCGCTCCAGATAAAAAGCCTTTCGTATGAAAGGCTTTTTTTGTTATTCTTTCGATTATTTTTATTTGTTCTTTGTTCTTGCATGACTGCTCAGAAAAGCTCGTCCAGCAGCAGATAATATCTCAGCTTCTCTCGGTCAGGGCGGATGCCAAGCTTCTCGAACAGCAGATCGGGGTCGTAGTCGGGGTGCGGCTCACCGCCGAAGGTACCGTCAAGGTTTTGTTTCAGGCTGCGCCAGCAGAGCGCGATATCACGCCACCTGTCACCGATCCCGCAGTCACCGAGGTCGATAAACCCGCTTATCCTGCCGCTTCGGACAAACACATTCGGCAGGCAGAGATCGCCGTGAGACAGCACAGGCTCATACTTCTCGGGGCGGTTAGCTTCGAGCCACCCGAGCAGCTCGTGCGCATCCTTGAAGCTGCCGAGGTCATGCCCGTCACACAAGCCTCTCTCGACCCGACTGCGTGCTTCGGCGAGCTCCTTGTCAAGTCCGCGGTCCCTCGGGCAGGCAGAGATGTCAATACTCCAAAGCAGCCGCAGTGCCTCCGCCATAAGAGCCGTCAGCTCATCGGTGTGTTCGAGCCAGTATTTGCCGCAGCTCATCTCCCCGCAGACACGGCTCATCAGCAGCCAGCTCTTCCCGCCCGAAACGCGGTGCGCGATAACCCTCGGCACAGGCAGCCGCCCGTCAAGCCACCGCATGACCTCTACCGTTTCCGCCGCCGCAGGAGTGAAGCTCTCGGCCTTCAGCACACAGTCTTCAAACACATATACTCCGCTGCCCGACATACCTATACTGTCTGCTGTATAAGGCTTATCGGCTATCAGTTTTGCTATCTCCTCGGGAACACCCTGTATCATAGAAGCACCTCCGTATTTCGGTTTCGGCAAAAGCGATTGCAAACCGCTGCTATAATCTATAATCATTTATTTCATTTTATTCTATTTTACCCCTATCCTTATTATAAGTCAAGCCCGACATTTCTGCAATGCCTGATAAAATACGCAGACAGATCGTAAACCAAAGCGAATAAAAATAGTGTAAGCCTGCACTGTTTTCGATCCGCAGCGCAGCAAAGCCTGCCTTTAGCACAATGCAGAGCGCGGCTGCGGCTTGACTTTATTGTGTAGATGTGATATAATTTTATAAATCGGTGAGTGCTTATTGTGATAAGCGACCAAAACTAAAATTATAACAAAGCAGGTGATCGTTATGTATGATGTTGCAGTGATCGGCGCAGGCTCCTCGGGGTGCGCGATCGCAAGGGAGCTGTCGCGGTATAAGCTCGCGGTCTGCGTTATTGACCGCGAGAGCGATGTGTGCGAGGGTACTACCAAGGCTAATTCGGCTATCGTCCACGCGGGCTTTGATGCCGTCACGGGCTCCTTAAAGGCTCGGCTCAATGTACGCGGAAGTACCATGATGCCCGAACTGTCCAGAAAACTGGACTTCGCCTACAAACAGAACGGAGCTCTCGTCCTGTGCTTTGACAAGGAGCAGACTGCGGGACTTGAAGAGCTTTGCGAACGGGGGCGCAGAAACGGTGTTGAGGGTGTCCGCATTATAACAGGCGATGAGGCAAGAGAGCTCGAGCCTGCATTGACCGATGAGGTCGTGGCTGCGCTCTATGCCCCCACCTCGGGGATAGTCTGTCCGTTTGAGATGACGCTTGCTTTCGCCGAGAATGCCCTTGCCAACGGCGCAGAGTTCAGGCTCTCGACCTGTGTGAACGGCATTGATAAGACAGACGGCGGCTATACGCTCCGCACGAGCAGCGGCGATATCCAAACAAGGGTCGTGGTAAATGCCGCAGGGGTCTATGCCGATAAGCTGCACGCTATGGTGAGTGCCGAGCCTATGAAGATCACTCCCCGCCGCGGCGAGTATATGCTGCTCGATAAAGAGGCAGGCGGGCTCGTGACACATACTGTCTTCCAGCAGCCTACACGCATGGGCAAGGGGATACTTGTCACCCCGACCGTCCACGGGAATCTGCTGCTCGGCCCCACCGCCGAGGATATCGACGACAAGGAAAACACTGCCACCACCCGCTCGGGAACTGCCGAGGTCAGGGCAAAGGCACAGCTCTCGGTCAAGGGCATCCCGTTCGGCAAGGTGATAACAGGCTTCACAGGTCTGCGGGCAGTTGGTGATACACACGATTTTATAATACGCGAATGCAGTGATGCAAAGGGCTTTATCGACTGCGCAGGGATCGAGTCCCCGGGACTGACCAGCGCACCTGCGATCGGCGAATATGTTCGGGATATCGTGACAGGTATCCTCAGTCCCGAGAAAAAGCCCGACTTTATCGACGAACGGCGCGGCATAGTCCATTTTGCCGCTCTGACAGAGGAGGAGCGCAATGAGCTTATAAAACGCGACCCTGCTTACGGTACTGTTGTATGCCGCTGTGAAACGGTCACCGAGGGCGAGATTCGCGATGCGATCGACCGTCCTCTCGGCGCTGTGACGCTTGACGGTGTTAAGCGCCGTACCCGTGCGGGTATGGGCAGATGTCAGGCAGGCTTCTGCTCCCCGACAACTATCGCGCTCATCGCTGAAAAGCTCGGCATCGGACTGCTTGACGTAAAGAAAAACGGTGTGTACGAAAAGGAGGCGGCTGACAATGCGTGAATTTGATCTTGTTATCATCGGCGGAGGTCCGGCAGGAATGGCTGCCGCTATAGCTGCCAAAAAACAGGGCATAGACGATCTGGTGATCTTCGAGCGCGGCGATGAGCTCGGCGGTATACTCAACCAGTGCATCCATAACGGCTTCGGTCTGCACACCTTCAAGGAGGAGCTCACAGGCCCCGAGTACGCCGAGCGGTATTCCGATCAGGTCAAGGAGCTTGGTATCCCATATGAGCTCGGTACTATGGTGCTTGATATGACAGAGGATAAGCAGATCTCGATAATCAGCCGCAGCCGAGGCGCAGAAACGGTAAAGGCAAAGGCTGTTGTGCTCGCTATGGGCTGCCGTGAAAGACCTCGCGGGGCGCTCGGTATCGCAGGGTTCCGACCGCAGGGAGTGTATACTGCGGGCACTGCGCAGAAGCTCGTCAACTGCGAGGGTGTGATACCCGGCAAGGAGGTAGTTATCCTCGGATCGGGAGATATAGGACTTATCATGGCAAGACGTATGACGCTTGAGGGTGCCAAGGTACGCGCCGTGGTCGAGCTGATGCCGTATTCGAGCGGACTGAAACGCAACATCGTCCAGTGCCTTGACGACTACGGGATCCCTCTGATGCTCAGCCATACGGTAATTGATATCAAGGGCAAGCGCAGACTTGAAGGCGTGTGGGTCGCGGCTGTAGATGAGAAGAATACGCCGATCAAGGGTACCGAGGAGTATTTCCCGTGTGATACACTGCTTCTCTCCTGCGGACTGATACCCGAGAACGAGCTTTCCAAGAGCGCGGGCATAGAGCTTTCACCCCTTACGAGCGGCCCGACCGTTGATGAGAGTCTGGAAACGAATATCGAAGGCGTGTTCGCCTGCGGAAATGTTCTGCACGTCCACGACCTTGTGGATTTCGTATCGGAGGAGGCCGTCCGTGCGGGTGAGAACGCTGCCGAGTATATCAAGGGCAAGCCGTCGTCAACGGGTGTGCCTGTGGCTGTAAAGCCTGCTGACGGCGTTCGGTATACCGTCCCGAGCAGACTCTATGCAGAGAGCGCTGCCGACAGTGTGCATATCCGTTTCCGCGTGACAGGAGTATTCAAAAACTCTGCGATCGTTGTCAGCTGCGGAGAGCGCGAGCTGTTCCGCAAAAGGGGACGCATTTTTGTCCCGAGCGAGATGCAGGATATCATCATCAAAAAAGACAAGCTCTCAGAGCTTGACGGAGATATAGAGGTCAGGATAGAGGAGGCGGCAAAATGACAAGAGAGCTTACCTGTATAGGCTGCCCGATGGGCTGCGAGCTCACCGTTGAGGTTGAAAACGGTCTGGCAGTCTCTGTCAGCGGCAACACCTGTAAGATCGGCGAGAATTACGCAAGGACAGAGATCAGCGCACCCGTGCGCACAGTCACGACAACTGCGCTCACGGCAGACGGTGTGCCTGTTCCCGTTAAGACAGTGGGCAATATCCCGAAGGAGAAGATCTTTGAGGTCGTCGGGCAGATCAAGCGCACGACCGTTGCCCTGCCCGTGAAGCTCGGCGATATCATACTTGAAGATGCTGCGGGCACAGGCGTGGCAGTCGCAGCAACAAAGTCTGTCGGCAGCTGAAGCAAGCGGTCCGATATCCCCTATCTGTACAGATCAATACCTTCGGAGGTTTTATATGAGTGATAACCATTACACCAAAAAGCTTGCAAGCTCGGGTCCCGCTGCCATGCTTTTTTCGATATTCGCATTTGCCGCAGCAGGGCTCGGTATACTGCTGGAGCCTATAGGCTACATTATCCACAACTCTATCTGGGACGTAGACATCGGTGTGTTTTCGGGCAGACAATGGTATACCTATTTCACAGCCTATGACAGACATCTGGTGATCTTCACGCTTTCGTTCTTCGTTATGCTGTTCACCTGCGGAGCGCTAAGAAAGAAAAAGCTCGGTGCGGACCTCGGCATCATCGTAACTGCACTTTCGCTGCTGATGTGCTTTCTGAGCATCGTGCTTATTTCGGGCTCGGCGGACAGAGGCATAATCCAGGATACATGGTCGTCTGTGATAGTCCGTGATATCGACAAGAATATGCGCAGGTTCGACGAAAAGCTCGCACAGCTGTATTATGTGCTTCCGCTGATATCCTCTGGACTGATGTTCATAACGGGTATAACCGTGTGGATAAGGGCAGCGATCTCAAAGCATATCGTGGAAACGCCCAAGAATATCAAGACAGCAGATAATGAGCCGACCGAACTTCCTGACGAAGCTGTTATCAGGGAAGCTCCCGTAAGCGGCGAGGCTGCGACCACCGTCAGCGAGGATCAAAGCACGGCAGCACCGCAGGCTGATGAGCCCGAAGCTGTTCCCGAGGCTCCCGAGGAAACGTCTGCCCCGTCGGAAGAGCCGTCAGCCGAAGCTGTTGAGGAAGAAAGCATCTCCGAAAGCGCCGAGGAAGAAAGCCCCGAGATGCCCGCTGCTCCCGCACAGTCAGTCCCCGCGAAACCGAAAAACAGCGGCTCTCAGGGAAACAGGAACCGCAGCGGCAGCGGCAAAAAGCGCCGAAACAACAAGCACCCCTCACAGGGCGGAAAAACAGGCAACAGCAAACAATAACTGCAAACAGGCAGTATCGCTGCACCTTACGGCGGTACTGCTTTTTGTTGTTTTTTTACGGTCTTAGCCCCGATCGGCAGCAGGTCCGAAAAACAATGATAAACGATCAGGAAAAATATTGCCATATATTGTGAAAAACAACAAATAAAGCATTGCAATTTCATAATCGCTGTGTTATAATTATAGTGTAACTGATCGTGACCTTCAAAAAGCGGAAGGAGGCATAGCTTTGGAACGCAAAAAGATCGCTGTATGCATTACAGGATATGATATCGAATATGAGATGGATGTCGTACACGGTGTCGCTGACAGCTGCAAAAGGCTGGGTGTTGATCTGTTCGTATACTTCAATCCGACCCGAAAGCCTCAGCGCGGTATAGACCTTGTTATCAGCGAGACTATCCTGAACGGCGAAATGTCTGTCTATAAACTGATAGATTATGACAACACTGACGGGATAATCATTTTCGGCGAATCGCTGCTGGGCGAGGAGACCTACTATGATATCGCTGCCAAGGCACGCGAGCACGGCATCCCGCTTATAAACATCGACGATATGGAGCACAAGGAGGAAAAGCGCATCGTTCTCAGCAACAAGTATGCTATGGCCTCTGTTGTGGAACACCTTATCACTGTACACGGGCTGACAAAGATAGATTTTATCAGCGGATTCAAGGATAACAACATACAGTCCGAGGAGCGGCTCGAGGCTTACAAGGCTACACTTACCAGGCACGGCATACCCGTCGAGGAGGACAGGATATACTACGGTGAGTTCTGGCGAAAGGCTGTCGAGTGTACAGAGGAGATACTCAAAAAGCCCGAGCTCCCGCAGGCGATAGTCTGCGCTAACGACACTATGTCGTTCTTCTGCATGGACTGCCTGAAGGAGCACGGTATCAGGATCCCCGAGGACATTATCGTAACGGGCTTTGATTCGCTGAGAGATGCCGATGACTATGTTCCCAAGCCTACAACGGTGCGGAGAGCGACCTACGAGTCGGGCGGTGTGGCTGTTGAGATGCTGCTGAAAATGATGGACGGCTGGGTGCCCGATGATATAACCTATGTCGATTCGGTGCTGAAGCTCGGGCAGTCATGCGGGTGCGTTCCGATAATCCGTCAGGACGGCTTCAATTACGACCAGAAATACTCCTACTATAACGACTTCAAGGAGTTCACAAGATATCTGCTGGATATGAACATGGACTTCTCGAACGTTGAGGATTCCTCTCACCTGTTTGACGGTCTCTACCGCGGGACACAGATCTTCAAGCTGAAAAAGCTATATGTCTGCATCAGCGCGGATATAGAAAAATCACAGCACAAGATAAATATAGATGAAGACATAGAACCGTGGAGCGTGCCCGAGACCATGGTTTCGATGTTCATGCTGAACCACGATGTTCCCGTGGGCTATGAGTTCCCCACCAAGCAGCTGATCCCCGACGGCCTGCATGATGAGAACGAACCCTCTCTGTTCGTGTTTGCTCCGCTGTATTTCAAGGACCTGTTCCTCGGATACATGGCGGGTGTGCCGTCCACTATAGATCTGGAGGGCGATCTGCTGGCGACATGGCTGACCTCGATCTCAAACAATACGGGCAGCTTCTATATGAACAATAAGCTGCAAAAGGCATTGGGTGAGCTTGAAATGCTCAATCTGCATGATGCGCTTACGGGATTGTATAACAGGCGCGGTCTGAAAAAGTATGAGGACGAGTTCCTGAGAAGGGCGATAAGGGAGAAGACTTATCTTTCGGTCATCTGCGCAGACGTGGACGGCTTGAAGCTGATAAATGACGAATACGGTCACGAGGAGGGCGATGTTGCGATCACTACCTGCAGCGGGACATTGCTCGACATCTTCCCCGATGACAGCATCTGCGTGAGAACGGGCGGCGACGAGTTCCTGATACTTGCACACGTCAGCTCCGAGACGGAGCCCGATGAGCTGATAGCACAGGTGTACAGCCGTATCGACAGCTACAATGCCGAACAGAGAACGCCATATAAGCTCGGGTGCAGCTGCGGCCATATCACGCTGATACCCGACGCAAACACACAGCTCGGAGCGCTGAAAAGCGAAGCCGACAGCAGAATGTATATCGAAAAGCACAGAAGAAAAACTATCAGAAAGTTTTAATACAGTACAAAAAAACGTACAGTCGGTACTGCGTGATAAGCGCAGTGCCGACTGTTTTTGATATATCGGATAAATGCTCATATGCTTAAGTTCGGCTATATCAGCCTCGCAGCGCGCGCAGCCGCCCGACTGCTTCGCGTACTGAGCTTACAATGTGCGTTACATCTTCATCGGTATTCCTGTCGCTCAGAGTAAGGCGCAGCGAACCGCTGATGTATCCGCTCGGAGTTCCTATAGCCGTCAGAACGTGTGAAGGCTCTGCACTGCGCGAGGTGCAGGCCGACCCGCCCGATGCGCAGATCCCGCACATATCAAGCATCAGCAGAAGGCTCTCGCTCTCGACCCCGAGAAACGAGATGTTTACATTCCCTGCAAGCCTGCTGCTCCTGCTGCCGTTCAGACGGCTGTCGGGAATAGCGAGAAGCTCATCTGTAAGGCGCTCACGCAGCGCAAGTATACGGGCATTCTTTTCAGTTATGCTTTCAAGGCTCTCGGCAAGCGCCTCTGCCAATGATACTATCTGCGGTATCGGCTCAGTGCCTGCCCGCCTGCCGTACTCCTGTGAACCGCCTGTGATAAACGGCGGCAGCCTGCCCGCATCACGGACGTACAGCCCGCCTATACCCTTCATAGCGCCGAATTTATGCCCCGAAAAGGACATCATATCCACACCGAGCTCATTCACATTGATAGGCAAGTGTCCAATTGCTTGTACAGCATCGGTGTGCAGCGGCACTCCCCTTTCACGGCATACGGCAGCTATCTCAGCGATAGGCATTATCGTCCCGATCTCGTTATTTGCAAGCATTATGCTCACGAGCGCTGTATCATCTGTGACAGCAGCCGCTACCTGCTCTGCCGTTATCAGCCCCGAGCTGTCGGGCATGATATAAGTGACCGAAAAATCGGACAGTTCCAATTCCTTGCAGGTGTTAAGCACCGCATGATGCTCTATGGCTGTTGTCACGATATGCCGCCTTCCCTGCTCTGCTCCGACTCTCGCCGCACACCTCAGCGCCCAGTTGTCCGACTCGGTACCGCCCGAGGTGAAGAACAGCTGTGATGCCTCAGCCCCGATGAGTGCAGCGGCCGATTTTCTCGCTTCGAGCAGCGCAGATGCGGCCTTCATGCCCATCGTATACACAGCTGAGGCATTGCCGTACTGCTCTCCGAAATACGGCAATGCCGCCGCGAGCGCCCGCTCCGAAACGGGCATCGTGGCGGCATTATCGGCATAGACAAAGTGTTTGCGCATCAGTCCTTACCTCCGATCAGCGTACTCATTCGGGAAATACTCAAGCGCAGCGATCTCCTTATTGCGATACAGCACATCATTGCGGACGGTAAATCCCAAAGCCTCCCAGAACGCATTTCCGACCTCGTTTTTCTTATAGGTCAGCAGCGCCGTCTTCTTTATCCCCTCGGCTTCAAGCGCTGCCATGGTATGCTCAACGAGCGCCCTTGCAATGCCCCTGCCGCGATACTCGGTAAGTACAGCCGTATGGTGGATAAACCCTCTGCGCCCGTCATGACCCGCGATCACAGCTCCGACTATCCTGCCGTCCTCAACAGCGACAAAGCTTGTGGTCGGGTTCCGCCGCAGATACGCAGCTATCCCCTCACGGCTGTCATCTGTTTTATTAAGCCCCATTCCGGGGGTGTTTATCCACAGATCATAAACGCCGTCGTAGTCCTCCGCGGTCATTACACGCACTGTCATTGCGATCTCTCCTTTTCGGGCGGCAGTTATCCGAACTGCTTCTCTACCCAGCTTATGATATTCGGTATGCCCTTCTCGCCGCGGCCGCCGATGAAATCCTTGATGCACTTGACCGAGCTGTAGCCGCCGTCGAGAGCGTCCTTCGCGGTGCCCGTCCCGGGGTAGCGGTCGAAGAACTGCGGATAGAGCGGTCCGTACTGAGACGAGAAGCTGTCAAGTGCGGCAGTCAGCGTTTCCTTGCTGTATATGCCGTCAGCCAGAGCGCCGAGTCTCTGCAAATAATCCGTGCGGAAGCCCTCATTCGTCATCAGATACGCATAGCAGAGCACTGCGGGGTTATCCGTGCCGAAATCGAGCAGACCCTTTGGCTTGTAGTTATCCTCCTTGACGGTGTTGGTGCGTATATCCTGCGAGCCCGATACTCCGCCGAATTCAAGATCGTACAGCAGGAATCTCCAGCGCCCGTCCGCATACTCGTTCGAGCTGTCAACAGCCGCTGTCTTCCACATCGACCAGTTCTTTCCGGGCCAGTCCCACTTGTTGTTTATCCACACTTCTGTAAGGAAATAGTCGCGGCAGCTCTCAACATCCACAAGCTTCGCAAACTCGTCATAGTCCTCCTGCTTCTCGAGCGATCTGTGTGATGAGAAGAAATCGAGCAGCGGCTGAAAATAATACTTCTCGTTCTCACCCTCGGGAAGCTCTCCCTCGTCAAGCTTGTAGCCCAGCCGCAGAGCCTCGGCATCGCCCTTGTAGACCACGACCTGAGTATTGTCCACACCGTAGTGATCCTCAAAATAATTATCCGAGTAATCCTCCTCCAGCACATACAGTCCCCAGTATTCGCCGTTGAGATATACCACGCACGGGCGTGAGGCTTTTGTTGAACAGTCCAGAGAATTGGACACCTGCTGCCAGTAGGTATCATTGAATTTGGCAGAAAATGCACAGTTACCGCCTGCGCGCAGCACAAGCGTCTTGAATGAGCTTATGTCCTCTCCCGACGTATTCTTCAGTCCCGCAAAGATCGGCGCCTCGAAGCGAGACTCGCCGTAGTCCTTGCGTGCATACAGCCGCAGACCCTTGATGAGGTCGGAACGCGAATAGTTGCCCTGCACCCTCACTCCGCAGTCCTGAGAGATCACAGTCGAGCTGCCGTCGGGTGAGAACTCGAAAAACTCGGCATGAACAGGCCGCTCCCACGCTCTGCCCTTCTGCTTATAGTTGGCATCTGCCTTGCGTGCAGTCTCGGGCTCAAAAGAAGCTCCGCCCGCAATGACCTCGGGAAGGCTCTTATCGAAGATATCGCCCTTGACATAAATGCCGTGATCGGACGAGAAGAGATCGTCATAGTTCATAGACAGCGACACGACCGAAAGAGATGTGCCCATTGCCTTGCAGCTCTCGGCAAGCCCCTGAATATGCTCCTCTGCCGTACCAATGAAATAGGTGTTTGAGAACGCCTTTGTGACCGTTCCGTCGTCCATTTCCGCACAGGCACGGATAACGGTACACTTGTCCACCGCGCTGTCGGCGGGGGCCTTTATCTTACAGGTAAAGCCACGCGAGGCAAAATCCACCTCGTTGAAGTTGCCCGAGATCAGCGTCGGGTCAACTGCCGATACGATGTTCTTGTCGCCGTCACGCTTATCCACGGATATCGCCGACTCATACTTCTGCCTTGTTTCGCTGCTGCGCGGATCGGAGCCGTCGGTGGTATAGTAGACCGTTCCTCCGTCGGCTGATGTCAGCTCGATGCTCTGTTTGTCCTTGTACACACCGCCCGCAGCAGAGAATTTTACCTCCGAGGTGTTCTCGTTATAAACGGGGGCAGTATAACTGTCCGATGAAACGGACTCATCTGCGGTGCTGCTGTCTTCCGCGCTGCTCTCATCAACGGGGGTGCTTTCATCGGGGGCAGCCTCACTGCTTTGTGAAGATGCAGCCGAGCTGTCTGCTGCGGGAGCGGAGCTCTCCTTTGACGATGAACTGTCGCTGTCCGAGCAGGCGGTAAGCATCAGCAGTGAACAGACCGCAGCTAAAACTGTCCTGTATCTTGATCTCATATCAGTGATCTCCTTTCAGAATTTTACATATTAATCCAATTCCATTGTAACATAATTATATGCAGATTGCTATAACATATTTTTGGCTTATATCAAAATATTGACTTGTTTTGCAGCCCCGTTTTATCATATCGATATACCGAGCTGTTCATGAAGCTCTTTTCGCAGATCTGATAGCGAGGCAAGTATCTCGAATGATCAGAAAAATAAAGAATAGATCGGGGATATATATTGTGCAAAATGCCGAAAGTCCTCACCCGTGCTTGAATATGTACCCGAAGCGTGTTAGAATAATATATGCGCGAACGGCTGCCCCGCACAATGCAGGCTCTCCGCCGTTCCCCCGCAGGAACTACACAAAACGGAGGAGATCAGCTATGACCAAAGCAATACTATTTGACCTCGACGGAACACTCTGGGATTCATCGGAGATCGTTGTCAGGGCATGGAACAAGTGCATCGAAGAAAAGACCGACCGTCCCGAAAGGATAACGGTCGAGAATATGAAAAGCTATATGGGCAAGACACTGGACGTTATCGCTTCGATGATCTTTCCCACGCTCCCGCCCGAAGAACAGCTGAGGATAATCAGAATGTGCTTTGTCTACGAGGAGGAATATATCAAGAAAAACCGCCCCCGTTTCTTTGACCGCGAGCAGCAGATACTCGAAGAGCTCTCCCGCGATTATAAGCTTGCTGTTGTAAGCAACTGTCAGGTCGGCTATATCGAGCTGTATCTCGATCACAGCGGTTTCCCCGAGCTGTTCTGCGACTTTGAAAGCGCGGGTGCAACAGGGCTTTCAAAGGGCGAGAACATAAAGCTCGTGATGAAGCGTCAGGGCATTGATAAATGCGTATATGTCGGCGATACCGCAGGTGATGAGCAGGCTGCCCGTGAAGCCGGTGTGCCGTTTATCCATGCTGCCTACGGCTTCGGCACCCCCGAGGCTCCCGATGCTTCCATCTCGTCACTTGACGGACTGGCTGATGCTGTAAAACAGCTTATCGGCTGAATCACCTGTCTCAAAGCAAACAAAACGGCTGAGCGCGATACTCAGCCGTTTTTTATTTGAGGTATTATACTGTACAATGGCAAGTGTACGATAATTAGTACTGTTTATATGTTATCTCCGATCAGTCTGTGAAGAGAGGAGTCGAAAGATAGCGGTCACCCGTATCGGGGAAGAGCACAACGATGTTCTTGCCCTCGTTCTCGGGACGCTTTGCAAGCTCGATAGCCGCTGTGAGTGCCGCACCCGAGCTGATGCCCACCAGAACGCCTTCTTTCCTGCCGACAAGCTTGCCGTTGGCAAAAGCGTCCTCGTTGGAAACTGCGATTATCTCGTCATACACCGCGGTGTTCAGGACATCGGGAACGAAGCCCGCGCCTATACCCTGTATCTTGTGAGGACCTGCAACGCCCGTCGAAAGCACTGCGGAGGACTTAGGCTCAACTGCAACGATCTTCACATCGGACTTCTTGCTCTTGAGATATTCGCCAACACCTGTGACCGTTCCGCCTGTGCCTACGCCCGCTACAAAGAGATCGACCTCACCGTCGGTATCCTCCCAGATCTCGGGGCCTGTACTCTCAACATGAGCCTTGGGATTGGCAGGGTTGGAGAACTGCGCAGGGATAAAGCTGTTGTCGATCTCCTTTGACAGCTCCTCGGCCTTGGCAATAGCGCCCTTCATTCCCTTTGCGCCGTCGGTCAGTACAAGCTCTGCACCGTATGCCTTCATCAGCTGACGGCGCTCAACGCTCATCGTCTCGGGCATTACGATTATGATCCTGTATCCCCTTGCCGCCGCAACAGAAGCCAGACCGATACCCGTGTTTCCGCTGGTCGGCTCAATGATCGTGGTCTGAGCGTTGAGTTTGCCCTGTGCCTCTGCATCATCGAGCATCGCCTTGGCGATCCTGTCCTTGACCGAGCCTGCGGGATTAAAGTACTCGAGCTTAGCAAGAAGCTTAGCCTTCAGTCCCAGCTCCTTCTCGATATTGGTGAGCTCGAGCAGCGGTGTTTTGCCGATCAGGTCGGCAGCAGAGGTATAAACTTTAGACATAATAATTCTTCCTTTCATTCAGATCAGGAGGGCAGGCAGGGGATATTCCCTCCCCTGCACTCCTATGTTTATAGTAGGTTTTGTTATTTGCTATATTATATAATACTCCATTTATTCATTATTGTCAATGCTCAGACAGCAGCAAATCCTTTTTCAAGATCTGCAATGATATCGTCGATATGCTCGGTGCCTATCGAAAGACGTACAGTTGCCTGAGTTATGCCCTGATCTGCCAGCTCCTCATCGGTCAGCTGAGAGTGTGTCGTGGTAGCGGGGTGTATTACGAGCGACTTAACATCAGCTACATTTGCCAGCAGCGAGAAGATCTCAAGGTTATCAATGAACCTGTGAGCCTCTGCCTGACCGCCCTTGATCTCAAATGTAAAGATAGAAGCGCCGCCGTTCGGGAAGTATTTCTGATAGAGCTCGTGATCGGGATGATCGGGCAGCGAGGGGTGGTTCACCTTGGCTACCTTCGGGTGCTTGGAAAGGAACTCCACTACCTTCTTGGTATTCTCTGCATGGCGTTCAAGACGGAGCGACAGAGTTTCTGTACCCTGAAGCAGCAGGAATGCGGCGAAGGGCGAGATGGTAGCTCCCGTGTCACGCAGCAGGATAGCTCTGATGTAGGTCACAAATGCTGCGGGGCCCACTGCATCGGCAAAGGAAATGCCGTGATAGCTGGGGTTCGGCTCTGCTATAGGTGCATACTTCCCGCTTGCCTTCCAGTCAAACTTGCCGCTGTCCACGATAACTCCGCCGAGAGTAGTGCCGTGTCCGCCGATGAACTTGGTAGCCGAATGGACTACGATGTCAGCGCCGTGCTCGATCGGCCTGATAAGATAGGGAGTGCCGAAGGTGTTGTCAATTACCAGCGGCAGCCCGTGCTTGTGAGCGATAGCTGCGATCGCATCGATATCGGGAATATCCGAGTTGGGATTGCCGAGCGTTTCAAGATACACCGCCTTGGTATTCTCCCTGATCGCACCCTCCAGCTCTGCAAGGTCGTGAGCATCAACAAAGGTCGTCTCGATACCGTACTGCGGGAGAGTGTGTGCCAGCAGATTATAGCTGCCGCCGTAGATAGTCTTCTGCGCTACGATATGCTCTCCTGCCTGAGCGAGTGCCTGTATCGTGTAGGTGATAGCCGCTGCACCCGATGCGACTGCAAGAGCTGCAACACCGCCTTCAAGAGCCGCGATACGCTCCTCAAATACGCCCTGGGTAGAGTTCGTCAGTCTGCCGTAGATGTTTCCTGCATCTGCAAGCCCGAAGCGTGCTGCCGCATGAGCGGAATTCTTGAACACATAAGATGTCGTCGCATATATCGGTACCGCGCGTGCGTCGGTCGCGGGGTCGGGGTTCTCCTGTCCTACATGGAGCTGAAGTGTTTCAAATTTATAGTTAGCCATAATGATTTCCTCTTTTCTTATTCATTAAATGCGCCGCAGAGCCGAGTGTAAGATCTTTAATCACCTGTTTTCTGATAATTGATATCGGCTCTGCTGCCGTATGCTTATTCGGTATATAGTTCAACAGCGGCAACAGCACATTCGTCCGAATCGGAAATTCTCACGGATAAGGATCTGAAATTTTGTCTGCATTTTCTCTCCTCCTGCCATACAGGTCTTTTACAGAGCCTTGCTCTGTTAACCTATCTGTTTTGTAGGTTATGTGTGTATTATAGCACACAATTCCTACTTTGTCAATAGGATTTATAAATTTTTCTGAAAAAAATTTTTTCCCCCAAAAACCTGCCTCAATGAATCAGAACACAAATTATGCGCATACTATCAGTAAACATTAAAGGAGGTAACGAAATGCCGACAAATGATACCAAAGAGCTTCTGCGCGAATGCGATTCGGGGATAAGAATGGGGCTCGATTCGATCGACGATATCCTTGACAATGTCAAGGACGAGCGGCTGCGCCGTGTTCTCGAGGACTGCCGCAGCTCTCATGCACAGCTCAGCGCGAAAGCGCAGAAGCTTCTCTCACGCTACGGCGAGCCCGAGGGCGAGGCACACCCGATAGCCAAGGGAATGTCGTGGCTGAAGACCAACGTAAAAATGGCTGTGATGCCCGATGACTCCACTGCTGCGGGACTGATAACCGACGGCTGCGACATGGGCATTAAATCGCTCGAGGGCTATCTCAACCGCTACGAACGCGCCGAAAGCGAAGCGGTGCAGCTTGCCCGCGAGGTGATACGCTCGGAAGAAAAGCTTCGTGACGGAGTAAAGGAATTCCTTTGACCGAACGCAGAACACCGAAACTCAAACAACAAAGCAAAAGCGCTCTCCTTGCGGGGAGCGCTTTTATCGTCGGCCGACCTGTAAGCCGGGTTTTGTCGTGTGCGGCAATCTATCTTGACCGACCGTCGCCGATCGGCTCGAGCCGCCTACAGTCCCACGGTCTGACGAGCAGCCATTGACCGTGCGGCTGCCATTGGCGTTGCACCGGATAAGGTTTACATGGCAGCACAGTCTCCTGCGCCCCGGTGAGCTCTTACCTCGCCTTTCCACCCTTACCGAAGCCCTACAGCGCAGGGCTCGGCGGTATATTTCTGTTGCACTGGCTCGGAGGTCGCCCTCGGCAGATGTTATCTGCTATCCTGCTCTGCGGTGCCCGGACTTTCCTCATGAACCTGATCGTTCACGCTGCCGCATAGCCTGCCGACTGATACATTATACCACACATAAGCGCACTATGTCAAGCGCAGATCAATAATCAACGGTCATTAAACTGTATACTATTAAAGAGCAGCAATAGCAAAAGAAAAAAGACAGCCGTACCTCGACTGCCTTATATTCTTTCGATACAGTGATCTGTCAGGATCATGCACGCTCAACCTTACCTGAACGCAGGCATCTTGAGCAAGCGTAAACGTGTGTGGGAGTACCGTTTATTACAGCCTTAACACGCTTAACATTGGGCTTCCAAGCCCTGTTGGTCCTTCTGTGTGAGTGAGAGACCTTGATCCCGAAAGTAACACCCTTTCCGCAAAAATCACATTTTGCCATGAGGCAGCACCTCCCTTTCCATACTTAAAAAAATACAATAATCACAACACTAAGATATTATAACACACTTTGATCGAAAATGCAAGCCCCTTTTGAAAAAAATTTCGGGAAATTTGTGAAATCTTATTTCAGGCGGTATTTTCGCAGGCAAACCCCGAACAAAACCGACCTTGCCATGCTTTTACGGCTGCTTTACGCCCTTCATCGAAAGCGAGATCCGCTTCTTTTTCAGATCGACCGACATAACGCGCACCTTAACTATCTGCCCTACCTTTACCGCATCGAGCGGGTGCTTGATATAGCGGTCGGCAAGCTGTGAGATATGCACAAGCCCGTCCTCGTGTACACCGATATCAACGAATGCGCCGAAGTCGATAACATTGCGCACGGTGCCCATCAGCTCCATACCCTCCTGAAGATCCTTCAGCTCCATCACATCGCCCGAGCGCATCAGCGGTGCAGGCAGCTCGTCTCTGGGGTCGCGCCCCGGCTTCATCAGCTCGGCGATAATATCACGCAGGGTGGGAACACCCACATTCAGCTCTGCCGCAAGCGTTTTTACCCCCAGCTTGTCCGCGCGGCTGCTCAGCTCCGAAAGCGCCCCGATATCGGTCGGCTTATAGCCGCATTTGTCCAGCAGCTCCTTTGCGGCTGCATAGCTCTCGGGGTGGACAGCGGTGTTGTCGAGCGGATTCTTTCCGTCACGCACGCGCAGAAAGCCCGCACACTGCTCAAATGCCTTAGCACCGAGCTTCGGCACCTTCATAAGCTGCTTGCGGTCGGTAAAAGCACCGTTCTCCTCACGGTAGGCGACTATGTTCTTTGCCACCGTACCGTTGATGCCGGCTATATACGAAAGCAGCGAGTGCGATGCAGTATTCAGATCAACACCCACCGAGTTCACGCAGTCCTCTACGACACCCGAAAGCGCCTCGTCCATACGCTTGGGAGGCATATCATGCTGATACTGTCCCACGCCTATCGCCTTGGGGTCGATCTTCACCAGCTCTGCAAGCGGATCCTGAAGCCGCCTTGCGATAGACACCGCCGACCTCAGCGACACATCGTAATCGGGGAACTCCTCGGCTGCCAGCTTAGAAGCCGAGTACACCGATGCGCCCGCCTCAGACACTACGATATAGCTGACATCGTCGGGTATCTCGCGCACTATCTCTGCCACGAGCGCTTCGCTTTCGCGCGATGCCGTACCGTTGCCTATAGAGATCGCATTAACATGGTTTTTCTGTATCATTCGGATAAGCCCGCGCTTTGCCTCGGCAGTCTGGTTCCTTGTATTGATATAGACGATACCCGTGTCGAGCACCTTGCCCGTATCATCGACCACCGCAAGCTTGCAGCCGTGTGCATACCCCGGGTCGAGCCCGAGGGTGATCTTGCCCTTCACGGGCGGCTGCATCAGCAGCTGATGCAGGTTCTCCTTGAACACCGCGATAGCACCCTCCTGCGCCTTCTCGGAGAGCTCGCTCCTCATCTCGCGCTCTATCGAGGGATAGATCAGGCGCTTGTAGCTGTCGGTGCAGGCAGCCTCCACCAGCTCGGAACATCTGCCTCTGCCTTTGGAGTACCGCGAGATGCAGGCACGCTCTCCCACTCCCTCACCGACCTCAACATCGACCTTGAGAGCACCCTCCTTCTCGCCGCGGTCTATTGCCAGCACACGGTGCCCCGCCATCTTTGAAACAGGCTCGGAGAAGTCATAGTAATTCTCATAGACCGTCTCGGCAGTCTCGTCGGCAGCCTTTGAGACTACCCTGCCCGCCTTGGCGAAGAGCGTGCGCAGCTCCTTCCTCAGCTCGGCATTGTCCGAAACGTCCTCTGCGATTATGTCCATAGCGCCCTGCAATGCTTCTGCTGCATCGGCAACACCCTTTTCATCATTTACATATTCCGCAGCAGCGGCATCGGGGTCGGCAGCAGGCGACTGTTCAAGGATAAGCTGTGCAAGCGGCTCCAGCCCTTTCTCGCGTGCTACAGAAGCTCGGGTCTTTCTCTTGGGCTTGAACGGGCGGTAGATATCCTCCACCTCAACAAGCACCGTGGCCTTGTTTATGGCTTCCATAAGCTCGTCGGTCATCTTTCCCTGCTCGGTGATCGAGTTGATTATCTCCTGCTTGCGCTTTTCGAGGTTACGCAGATATGTCAGCCTGTCAAAGATCTGCCGCAGCGTCTGATCGTCGAGCGAGCCCGTGACCTCCTTGCGGTATCGGGCGATAAAGGGTATGGTCTTGTCCTCGTCGATAAGCGCAACGGTATTGTCGATCTGTTCCTGCCGCAGTCCGAATTCCTTAGCAAGCATTTCGTTGATGTTCATAGGTATAGGTTTCCTTTCTTTGCAGACATAGAAGCTGACAGACCGTTGATCTGCCAGCCCCGAATAGTATTATGCTTTTTTGCCGCCGAAGATCATGCCTTCCACAGTCCGTGAAGATTGCAGTAAGCATAAACAGCCTCTACAGCCTCATCGCAGAGCGAAAAAACGGCTGCCGGGGGATCTCCTGCCTTCAGGAACCTGAAGTACAGTCCCTTGTCGGTCTTGACTGCGATCCACTCAATGAAGTGCTCGGGCAGCATAGGATGAGCAACGTCGCCCACCTTCACATAGGCCTTGCTGTCCTTGACCTCACAGACGGGAACGTGCTTTTCTTTAGCAGCATCGGTCGTTCCTGCGCCCAGCTCCTTGAGCTCCGTGCTGTCGCCGGTGATGAGTGCGAGTACGTTCTTTTCGCTGAGATAAAATTTCTGTGACATGGTTATTCCTCCTCTGTAATTATAATAATCGGGTCACTTATATTATAAATGAAAAACGCTTCCTTG
Source organism: uncultured Clostridia bacterium (assembly GCA_946613705.1). Taxonomy (GTDB): domain Bacteria; phylum Bacillota; class Clostridia; order Oscillospirales; family Ruminococcaceae; genus FB2012. The sequence goes on along the minus strand of CAMOFU010000014.1, from coordinate 159 downwards.
TCAAGAGTTCCCGTGTATGGGGCACGCTCCTGCCGATCATAATGTGTGATCCTTATTGCAAATCATTCCACGATATGATATAATAATATACAGACAGCAGACAATTAAATAAAAACGAGAAAGAGGTGCATATCATGATAAACAGCATCACAGTCAACG
>CAMOFU010000013.1 GCA_946613705.1 uncultured Clostridia bacterium | reverse complement strand
AAAAAAAGAAGGGAATGATATTGTATGTCGAAGGGACTTGTGATACCCGAGGGGTATAAGTCGGCGCTGACTTTGAGAGAGACTCAGCACGCAATTAAGTATATTAAGGATATCTTTCAGCAGAATCTTTCGTTTGCGCTGACACTTGACCGTGTCACCGCACCGCTGATAGTTACATCTGCCAGCGGTATCAATGATGACCTCAACGGTGTTGAGCGCAAGGTCGATTTCACGATCAAGGAGTTCGATACCCATGCCGAGGTCGTGCAGTCACTCGCAAAATGGAAAAGAATGGCACTCTACCGCTACGGATATAACGCGGGAGAGGGCATATATACCGATATGAACGCTATCAGGCGGGACGATAATGTTGACAATATCCATTCCATTTTTGTTGACCAGTGGGACTGGGAAAAGGTCATCACGCGCTCCGAGCGTACCGTGGAGTTCCTCAAGGAAACGGTAAGAGAGATCGTCAAGGCGATAGTCTTTACAAAGAGAAAGGTTAGCCTGAGATATCCCGTGCTGAAGGGTGAGATAAAGAATGAGCCGTTTTTCATCACGACGCAGGAGCTTCTGGATATGTACCCCGATACTACTGCCAAGGAGCGTGAGAGACTGATCGCCCGTGAGCACGGAACAGTGTTCATCATGCAGATCGGCGGTGCGCTCTCGGACGGCAAGCCGCATGACGGCCGCGCTCCCGATTACGATGACTGGCAGCTCAACGGCGACCTTATCTTCTGGAACGATGTTCTGGAGGATTCGCTCGAGGTGTCCTCAATGGGCATCAGAGTCGATGAGACATCGCTTGCTTCTCAGCTGAAAACAGCGGGTGCCGAGGAAAGAATGAAATTCGATTATCATAAGATGATCGCAAACAGCACCCTGCCGCTGACGATCGGCGGCGGTATCGGTCAGTCGAGACTGTGTATGCTGCTGCTTGAAAAAGCACATATCGGTGAGGTGCAGTGCTCGGTATGGCCCGAGGATATGATCGCAGAATGCGCAGACAGCGGACTTATACTGCTCTGAAAGATTTTTACGGCGGTGAAAAATATTTCGCGCTGTAATGATTGACAGGAACGATTCAATATGTTATAATCAATAATAGTGGGGCTATATCCCCTTTATATGAATCACGGTTTACAGGAGGAATGGGAAATGACAGTTACAAAGACTAAAAACGGCAATGCACTTAGTGTAAAGGTTGACGGAAGGATCGACACAACGACTGCTCCCCAGCTGGAGAACGAGCTCAAGGAGAGCATTGCAGATGCAGAAAGCCTCGTGCTGGATTTCGCAGATGTTGCTTATATCTCTTCGGCAGGCCTCAGAGTTCTTCTGTCCGTTCAGAAGATCATGGGCAAGAAGGGCGGAATGAAGCTTATCAATGTAAGCGAAGATATTATGGAGATATTTGAGGTAACAGGCTTCTCGGATATCCTTACTATTGAATAAGCAATGCGTTCAGAAAAGGTATTATATGTTGATGCGACCGTGCGCAGCTGTTCGAGGACTGCTGCGCTCGGTTCATATGTGACCGAAAAGCTTGGCGGAGAGCTGAGCGTTCTCAGGCTTGACAAGCTTAAAATGCCTGTGCTTGACGAAGCCTTTCTTGAGATGAGAGACAACGCTATCGCATCGGGAGATTTCTCGGCGGATATCTTTGCGCCTGCCAAAATGTTTGCGGAGGCGGACGATATCGTTATCGCGGCACCGTATTACGATCTGTCCTTTCCTGCTGCATTGAAGCAGTTTTTCGAGCAGATCAATGTTGTCGGCCTGACCTTCAGGTATGATGAGAACGGTGCCTGCGTCAGTCTGTGCAGAGCCAAAAGGCTCATATATGTCACAACTGCGGGCGGGAGCATCATCAGCGATGAGTACGGCTTCGGATATGTGAAGGCGCTGTGCAGCTATTTTTACGGCATAGGCGAATGTGTGCGCTTCACGGCAGAGGGACTTGATATGCCGAATGCTGATATCGGCGAGATACTCGGCAGGACAAAAGCAGAGGCAGACAGGTATTTCAGAAACTAAAGGCAGGACGATATGGACGTAGAAAAGATCAAAAGCTTAACGCAATCGGCGATATTCATGCGTATTCTGAAAAGCGTTATCATATTGCTGGTGGCTTTTATCGCCTGGAAGGTGTTTAAAAAGCTGTATATGAAAACGCTGGCAAAGCGTGACAGGGTCGATAACCTGAAGGGCGATAATGTAACGGGTTCGCTTTCTGCGGCGATAATGGGCGGTGTAAAGTTTGCGATAACTATTTTTGCCGTGCTTACACTTCTTGAGGTCAACGGTGTCAACGTAACGTCGCTCATAACAGGACTTGGTATCGCAGGTGCTGTGGCAGGTCTTGCATTGCAGGATTTCATCAAGGATACGATCATGGGGCTGCGCATAGTGGGCGGCAACTTCTACAATGTCGGTGATGTTATTGAGTATAACAATATCGAGGGGATAGTAACGGAGTTCAATCTGCGTGCCACAAAGATCAAGAGCATAGATACATGGGACGAGCTGACTATCAGCAACAGGAATATAGATGTTATCAAGAAGCGCTCGCATCTTTACGATATCGACATACCGATCTCCTATGACGAGGATTTCAAGCGGATAAACGCTGTTATGTATCAGATAAGCAAGGAGATATCGAACGTTGACGGGATAGAGGACTGCCAGTATAAGGGAACTCAGGCATTCGACAGCTCAAACGTAAAGTACAGGATAAGGATATTCTGTATGCCTGAAAAACGCCCCGAGCTGCGAAGAAGCTGTCTGAGAGTTATACAGGTGCGGCTCGATGCCGAGGGCATCAGGATACCGTACGATCAGATCGACGTGCATACATATCCCCAAGAGATCAAACATAACGAAGCAGTCTGATAAAGGAGAAATACTGATGAAAACAGATGTATATACGCTCACTCACAATGACAACGACTTTGCCGTTATACCTTCGGTAACAGAAAAGGCGGCAAGATACAACGGCCTTGAGGAAAAGGAGATCATGAGGCTCCGCCTGCTTTCTGAGGAGCTTATCTGTATGCTTCCGCAGCTGCTCAACTACGGTTCGGGCAGATTCTGGATAGAGAGCGAACGCAGGGAGTATGAGCTGCACGTAAGCCTGACCCCCGATGAATTTGTCAGCATCGACCGTGAAAAGCTGCTGAGCGTATCAACAGACGGAAAGAATGCGGCAGCGGTCGGAATAATCAGCAAGATCTGCATAGCCGTTGAAAAGATGATGAGCAGCCGTGCAAAGGCGGTTGAGGATATACCGTATGATTTCTATGATATGGGACTCAGCGAGTACGGCGATTACAAGGCGTGGTCGCTGATGAATTACCGCAACTGCGTAAAAACGGGATACGAGAAGTACCGCGAGAACAACTCGGCCATCACCGAAAAGTGGGACGAGCTCGAAAGGTCGATACTTGTAAACCTTGCCGATGATGTTACCGTGGGAGTAATTTCCAACAGGGTCGATATCACCGTGAGAAAGAGGTTCTGACCCTCATATGCAGCAGAATAAGGATATAAGGAAAAACAAGCCCGCAGCATTTTTATTCTGCGGGCTGATAATGTTAATAACGGCTGCCTCCGATGCGCTGAGGGGAGTGTTCCTTCCCGAGCTTGGAAACGCATTCACGCTCTCCGAGACGCAGAGTTCTATGATAATCATGATAAGCTATGTCGGCAATCTGCTGTTCCTGTCGGTCGGCGGGCGGCTCTCCGACAGGCTGCCGAAGAAGCGTTTTTTAGCGGGCGTGCTGTTGATCTGGTGTTCGGCGCTCGCGGTTTATGTTTTCACCGAGAGCTACGGCGTGCTGCTCGTGACGATGATCTTCTCTATGGGCTGTTCCACGCTGATCTCGACCACTGTTAATCTGATAACACCGCTGCTGTTCACCTCCCCCGCGATGCTGGTGAGCATTTTCAACTTTGTTCAGGGGATAGGCATAACCGCCTCGCAGAACATCGGCGGCAGATTTGCCGACAGACTCGGCTCATGGCATATCGCCAACGCGATCATACTCGGGATCGCACTGATCTGCTCGGTACTGCTGTTCGTCCTGAAACTGCCCCGACAGGATACCGACCCGCCCGAAACGACCGTCACGGGCGGAAGCATGACCGATATGGTATTCAGACCCGCAAGCCTGCTGCTTATACTGATCTGCGGCTTTTACTTTATCGCAGAGCATGGGCTGATGAACTGGCTCACCTCATACGGCAGCAAGCACCTCGGCTATACGGTGCAGGAGGCGGCATTTTATCTGTCGCTGTTCTTTGGCGGCATAACGGTAGGCAGGCTGATCTTTGCGCCGCTGATAGATCGGGTAGGGATATTCCGTTCACTGCTGATATGGTCGTCTGCGGGCGCGGGGCTGTATATACTCGGTATGGCGCTCGGCAGGGGAGGAATGCTGCTGATAGGAGCATCGGGGCTCGGATTCTCTATTATTTACCCGATGCTGGTAATGCTGATCGGCAAATACTTTCCCCCGTCAGAAACGGGTACCGCCACAGGCATGATACTCAGCATCGCCACGCTGTTTGATATCGGCTTCAATGCCTTCTTCGGCAGTCTCGTAGAGTCCGTAGGGTACGCGAAGGCAATGATCGTGCTGCCGTTTTCGGCAGGGGCTTTCGCTGTGCTGCTGTTTGTCCTGAAATATGCGGTCGGCAGCTCCAAAGAGATCAGATGACAAGCAAAATCAACAAATAGAAGCGCTCTGATTTGTGCAATCGTACAAATCGTCGGCAGAGGCCTTGACATTTTCTTTATAGCGTGATATAATGACACTACGCTTTAAACAGCGGAAGAGAACTTATTATTATATACAGGAAGGTTTTATGGTATCAATACCATAGCTATGCCTGTTTATAATAATAAGTTCTCTTTTTGTTTTTTTCATTTTGCAGCTTGAAAACAGAATACAAGCCCGCCCCGATGCGGAGGATAGTGCGCATTTGCGCGCCCTCCGATGAAATGCCGCACAGCGGCAGCGAGGGGAAGAGCAAGCAAGGGGCTTAAAACCGTTATCAACGGCCTTGCGGGAACGGTATGTACAGCAAAATATTTGATGTTTTATTGTAGTTATAAAGCGCCGCACAATGCGGAGCTCGGTTTGCACAGGATAAGCAAACCTAAGATCAAATATCAAAGATCAAAGATCAAAGACAATTGAATACTGTTTATAACCGTACCGTGAAGGCAAGGCCGTGATATATTTTTGAATAATAATGTTCAGCTATATGCTGATATGCTTTGGTTCGGTATGTTTGATATTTGATATTTGGTATTTGATACGCTGCACCGAAGGGTGTGCCGTTGTCGTGTTTATCTCAAAGGAGGGATAGCCATGCTTAAAGCACTTGAAACAGAAGCCAACCGCACTCTTACCGAGAATGGCGGTAATGCTTGGAAGTCTACGCTCAGCAGCTGCCTTGATCTGTTCGGAACGATCGGCTCGATGAGAAGAATAAAATCCGATGTGATAGGAAATGCCGTGATAAGAGCTTTCGCGGAGAACAGAGATCTGGCATTGAGGACTGTATTTTTCGGCAGGGATATCCGCGGCGGGCTCGGCGAGCGGAGAGTTTTCCGTATCGCTCTGCGCAGACTTGCAAAGGAGTACCCGCGCAGCATCATAAAGAATATCCCCCTTATCCCCGAGTACGGACGTTTCGACGACCTGTTCGCGCTGGTGCTCACTCCCTGCGAGAAAGCGATGTTCGCATTTCTTTCAAAGCAGCTTGAAGAGGATATAGCGGCAATGCAGCGGGGCGAGAGCATTTCACTTCTGGCAAAGTGGCTGCCCTCGGTGAATGCTTCGAGCAAAAACACCCGAGTGCTCGCGGAATATGTCCGCCGAAGGCTCGGCTATTCGCAGAAGCGCTGGAGAAAGACACTTTCCGCCCTTCGTTCGCAGCTTGACCTGCTCGAAACACATCTCTGCGAGCGTGATTACACCTTCGATTACGAGAAGCTGCCGTCAAAGGCGCTGTTCCTTTACAGAGCGGCATTTTCCCGCAGAGACGGCGAAAGATATTCCGATTATCTCAGACGTGTCGAGGAGGGCAGAGCCGCGCTCAATGCATCTGCGCTGATGCCGTATGAGATAGTCAGAGCCTGCACCGAGTGCTGTGATGAAGCTGTCCTTGATGCGACATGGAAGAATCTGCCCGACTATACCGATGACAGGCGGGCACTCGCGGTCGTGGATGTCTCGGGCTCAATGTATACTAACAGCGGAGTGCAGCCGATAGATGCCGCCGTATCTCTCGGGCTGTATCTTGCGGACAAGACGAGCGGATATTTCAAGGATAACCTGATGATCTTCTCGTATGATACCAAGCTGCTCACTCTCCCCAAGGGAAATATCTGCGATAAGATCAGATATATCAAGTCCTTCGACGACTGCGCAAACACCGATATACAGCAGGTGTTCACAACTATCCTCAGAGCGGCAGTAAAAAATGACCTCCCGCAGTCTGAGCTCCCGGAGGTCATTTATCTTCTTTCGGATATGGAGTTTGACAGTCAGGAAGGCACCGACAAGACCGCCTTTGAGAGTGCTGCAAGTCTCTATGCCGAGTATGGCTACAAGCTGCCTCTGATAGTTTTCTGGTGCCTTGAGAACCGCATCGGGCAGCGCCCCGTCACGATGCACGAGACGGGAGCGGTGCTTGTGTCGGGTTTCGATCCCGTACTGTTTAAGCAGGCGATGAGTCTGGATATCGACCCCTACAGCTACATGATGGGGATCCTCGGCTCGGAGCGATACCGCGATATCTCAGCCTGACGCTACTTGTCTTTTTTCCTGTTGGCGCGGTCGATGCAGTAGAAGAATACCGCCGCCGCCGCGGCACCCGCCGCGCACAGTACCGATACAAACGGGAAGTGCGGGTCGGGCTCCGTGTAGGACGTGCCCTCGGGTACGGCGCTGTCATCGGAGGGGACGACCATATCAAGACAGTGGCATACCCTTTGCGGGTGTGCGTCCTGCGAGGAAGAGTCCTCCTGAGGGGAAACAAGAGTACCGTCCGCAAGCACGCTGCCGCCGCGCTTGATACAGTCCGCGATCATATTCACGGTCATATCCTTGTTCCTGCCGCTGACATAAGCCCTCAGCACATCGCTGCTGCCGACGTATATCTTCTTGATAACAGGCTGTCTGCCGCTCGGGTCGGTCGTCGGATTGATCGCGGTGATCGTGTATATGCCCTCCTCCTCGAACAGCTCGTCCTTTTCGGGGGCGCGGTCATATATGTGTATCTCGGAGTAACCGTTCTCTTTTTCTGTCCACTGCGAAAGGCTTACCTTTACCTTCAGATAGTCGGACACCGAGCTGTCCAGTCTGAAGCCGTTGTAAGTGGATACCGCGTTGTCAAGGCTCTCGCCCGAGACAGTATCTACGGGCCAGATGCCGCAGCCGCAGTTCCGCACACTGAACTTGAAAAACACACGGTAGTCATATTGGTCGTCGTAGAAAAAACCGTCCTCATTTATGCGGTAATCCAGTGCGACCTCATAATCCCCCTCGTCAAACAGCTGCACCTCTGTTTCGGTACCCGATACCGCGATATTGCTCAGGAAATCGGGTATCACCTGAACCTCCTCCGCGGTTCCGTTCTCATCGGTGCGCCTTATCAGCAAGGCACCGCGCCCGAAGTATTCGTTTTGTACTCCGAAGCCGCTGTCTGTGCCTGTCGGGTCACTTTTTATGCTAAGATCGCTGTCGCCGCCGAGCCTGTCCAGATCGCTCTGAGAAAGGCGGTATTTCAGCGATATTTTTTCGTCGGGAGTCTTTACCAGCATGGTGTTGTCTCTGCATTCGGTGCAGCCGTCAAGAATGAAGCTGCCAAGCTCCCAGCCGCTGTGGGGGTCGCTGCCGCCGATAGCACCCTGACCCGAGTAGCCGCTGCCGTATCCCGCATTCACAGTCTCGCCGACAGTCTGACGCTGCCCGTCCTCGGGGAGCAGCTCTTCGCCGCCCTCCTTATCCTTGACGTAGAACTCGTAGACCTCAGCCACCCTTTTCCTGTCCTTGTCGGACGTATCGAAAAACCAGAATTTTGTATCATCAAGCTGCTCCTCCAGCTTGTATACCACCACTACTCTGAAATAGCAGCCGTTCCTCAGCTGCTGCGGGTCGGTGGTGTAGGTCACACTCGAAAAGCTGCCCTGCGGGATATTCAGAATATCCCTCTCGGTATGTATCAGCTCCCAGTTCTCATGATCGGGTGAGGTCTCTATCAGCACGGCTCCGCTGCCTATCCTTCCGCCCAGCCTGAACCCGTCGGCACTCTCGGAATCGTCCTCTATTATGTGCCAGTTGAACTTGTCCGAGGTGTAGAGCGAATTGTTGTATTCGTAGCTCAGTGTCATGCTGCCGCTGCCGCTGTGTTCAAAGGCGGCTGTGTGTACATCAGTGGCATATCCGATCGCATTTCCGCGGATATTCAGCTGACCCAGCGTTTCAAGCTCAGAGGTGCGGTCAAGGTAATAATAGGACGATACCTTGTAATCGCGTTCGGCATCGTATTCGTAGATCTTTCCCGTAACGTACATATCCATTTCCTCCGCTCCCGCCGAGACCGCAGAAAGCACTGCGAATACCAGAGCCGCAAACAGAGCGGGAAGCGAGCTTTTCAATGTTTTCAACTGCACAACACATATCCCCTTTCATTCGTTCTTACTATTATTATAAATGCGGCGGCTCTTGATGTCAACCTGCAAATCCCGATTGTAACAGAATGCTCCAAAATGTAACCCCGATGTGCCGCTTTGCTGTCAGACGGAAAATGAGCGGTTACAGCGTATACGGATTTCGGTTATAGGCCGTAACCGTTCGTTACAAAACGGTGCGCCTAAGAGTAAAACGACCGCAGGCAGATCGTGACCAAAAGCCTAAAACATCAAAACATAAAAACTTGCACCACTATACGATTTGGAGCGCGGCAAAGCCTGCCTTTTGCACAATTCAGGGCGCGACGGCATTGCGCGCTGCTGCGGACCGCTGCGGACAAAGTTGACAATGGTATGGTTTTGTGTTATACTTTAATGTGTTGAAACACCTCGAAGGGAGCTATATATAATGTATAAAAACAAAAACAAAGACAAAGACAAAAACAAAAATATAAATATAAATAAATGTATAAACAGAATGATCTCTGCTGCGGCATCATTGTGTATGATCGGGCTGTGCCTGTTCGGCCACGCTGCGGCAGTCGGCGCGGCAGGAAGTCCGACCTTCTCGGTGACCGATGCCTCGGGCAAGGCGGGAGATACCGTTACCGTGAACGCGGTGATGTCCGATAACCCCGGTATAGTCGCATTCAGGCTCTTTGCAGATTATGACAGCGATGTGCTTACCCTGACAAATGCCCGCGTAAAGGATTTTGAGTCCGTTTCGTTCGGACCGACCGATAAGGTGCCTTTCAGCTTTCTGTGGTCGGAGGCACTGAACGGCAATGTTACCGATAACGGAGTAATGGCGGAGCTTACCTTCAAAATCAGCGAGGATGCTGCAAGCGGCAGCTACCCGATAACACTTTCGTATGACGAGGAAGACGTGTTCGATGACGATTTCGTAAACGTAAAGTTCGCCGTGTCGGAGGGAAAGATCACCGTCAGCGGTTCGGGCAGCGCTTCGTCGAAGACCGATACATCAAGCAAGTCCGATACATCAAGCAAGCCAAAGAGCGATTCATCAAGCAGGTCAGACTCGTCAGGCAGGACGGATACATCGAGCAAGTCCGACACATCGAGCAAAAAGGACAGCTCTTCAAGCTCGGCTCCTTCGGGCGGAACAGTTTCAAAGGCCGACCGCTCGGAAAGCTCCCGCAGTGACACCGACAATGCCCCGAGCCGCTCGGACAGCACCGAAAGCGAGCCTGCCGAACAGAGCAGTCAAAACGACAACAAGAGCAGCCCCGCCGAAACAGCATCGGTGAGCAGCGGGGCAGCCGATAAGAGCTCGGGCGGCAGCGACAGCTCTGCCGCCGAGTCAAAGTCCGCCGACAAGACATCGTCTGCCGACAGCTCAAAGAGCAGTGACAGCTCCGCCGCCGAGAGCGGGAGCACCGCATCAGGCTTGGAATCGTCCAAAAATTCGGACAGCAGCGATCCTGCACCGAAAGCTTCGGGGACGGAAGGCGCCGATGCTTCATCGGTCGGCAGCAGTGAAGACTCGGGCAGCAGTGCGGGACTTATCGCCGTTGTCGCTGCGATGATCGCGGCAGCAGGCGGAGCAGCAGCAGTTGTGATCCTGAGAAAAAGACGGAACAAATAACAAATAAGATCTGTAGGTCTAAAAACGGTTACATATTGGTTAATTATCAACAAAACTGCGGCTGCGGATCTGTGAAAAAGATACTTTTAAAAAAAATAATCACAAAACGGGGTTTAACTATTGACAAAGTGATGAAAATGTGATAAACTAAAACTGTTAAATTGGATTACCGCCGTTTGAAATATACTACGAATTGCGGTAATAATCTATTAACGAAAGGAATGGGAAAAATAATGAAAAAAGCAAAGAAGGTCGCTGCACTGTGTGCTGCTATCGCAATGGCTGCTTCCAGTGTGATGGTAATGCCCGCAGCAGCTGACGGCACACCCACGGTCAGAGCAGTTCCCTCGACTACTACTATCAAAGCAGGCGAGAGCGCTACTATCTCGATCAATTTCGAGAACAACCCCGGTCTCGTAGCTTGGAGAATGGATCTCGGATATGACAGCGATGCATTCAAGATCACAGGCTTTACAGGTACTCCTTGGGAGAAAGAGGTTCTGGACGATTTCGGCAATGCTACTACCGCTAAGGAGAGCATAGGCACAGGTCCTGCGGCAGCAAATCCGTTCAACATCCTGTGGGGCGACGCTATCCACGGCGATTATGACAACAACGGCACTGTTGCAGAGATCAAGGTAACTGCTGCTGAGGATATCCAGCCCGGCGAGTATGAGTTCACTCTTACTCCTACCGATTCGGGTGACTTCTTCAACGATGCAGGCGAAGATGTAGCATTCGATTTCGTTCCTGCAAAGATCTCTGTTGTAGTTCCCGTAGAGAGTGTTGAGGTCGATCCTGCTGACTACACATTTGAAAAGCCCGGCGATACAGTTGATCTTACAACTGTTGTTAAGCCCGAGGACGCTACCAACAAGAAGGTAGTATATACCTCCTCCGATGAGAAGGTAGCTACTGTTGATGCTGACGGCAAGATCACTGCTGTTGCAGAGGGCTCCGCTACCATCACAGCTGCTTCCGCTGAGGACGACACTATCTTTGCTACCTGCAAGGTAACAGTTCCTCATATCCACAACATGAAGAAGGTCGATGCTGTTGCAGCTTCCTGCGAGAAGGAAGGCAACAACGAGTATTATGTATGCGACGACTGCGGCAAGGTATTCAAGGACGAGGAAGGCACCACTGAGACTACAGTTGAGGCTGAAACTATCGCCAAGCTGCCTCATACATTTGATGAGGTAATTGGAGACAACAATCTTGTATCTGCTGCTACCTGTGTAGCTCCTGCAACATATTATAAGGTTTGCTCGGTTTGCGGCACTCTGAGTGATGAGACATTCACAGCAGGCGAAGTTGATCCTTCAAACCATACAGGCAATGTTGTTGTAAAGGATGCTAAGGAAGCTACCTGCACAGAGGAAGGCTACACCGGTGATACCTATTGTGAGGATTGCGGCGAGCTGATTACTAAGGGCGAGGCAATTCCTATGCTCGAGCATGACTATTCCGCAGGCTGGAGCCACGATGACGTTAATCACTGGCTGACCTGCACACTCGGCTGCGGCACGATCGTTGAGAAGGCTGAGCATACATTTGCTGAGGAAGTTAAGTACGAAGTTGCTTCCGAGGACGTTTACGACGAGGAAACAGGCGAGGTCATCGGCACTAAGGAAGTTACCTACGAGGTAAAGACCTGTGAGATCTGCGGCCACGAGCTCAGAACTCCTGTTGATATACCCGTTCCCGATTCGAGCTCTGATGAGTCTTCTGATGTAAGCTCTGATGAGTCTTCTGATGTAAGCTCTGATGAGTCTTCTGATGTAAGCTCCGATGAGTCTTCCGATGTAAGCTCCGATGAGTCTTCTGACGTAAGCTCTGATGAGTCCTCTGATGTAAGCTCAGATGAGTCTTCTGACACAACGTCCAGCACTGCTCCTGCAACAAGCAGCGAAGCCGGAACCACAACTTCTACAACCTCGGGCGCTGCTGCAACCACCACTTCTTCGACAAGTGACAAGGCTGCTCAGGCTGGCAAGCCTGCCGGCGGTAACCCTGTAACAGGTGCTGCTGCTACATTCGCAGCTGTAACTGTTGCTGCTCTCGGTGGCGTAGTTATCACCAAGAAGAGAAAGTAAGATAAACAACAAGTTTATAGGCTAACTAACTGGGGCAGCAACATTATGTTTGCTGCCCCTTTTTGGAAGAAGTAATACTATGACAAAGAATACTAAGACTGTAATACTGGTCGCGGCACTTGCTGTTGTTGCAGTGCTTGCTGCGGTCATCGTTATTACATTTAATTCGGATAACAATAACAATAATGATACAAATAACAATAACGTCAATAAAACGATAGCTTCATCAGGTCCCGCAGCGGATCCTGCTGCATCTGCTGCAGCTTCTTCCGCATCGTCGCAGCCTGAAAAGACCGTGCCCGATAGTGTAAGCGATGACCCGTTTTACGGCTCGTGGATCTATCCCGACGGCACAAGATACAAGTTCTATCCCGATAACACGGGTGCGCTGATCGCTCTTTACGGCTCTATCGACAGCGAGACAGGCTCAGAGTTGCTTACCGAGCATACATATCCTTACACATATGTCCGCGACGGGAACAAGCTGTCGATCGATTATGAGGATAAGTCCTTCCACGATGCAGAGTATACCTTTGAACTTAAAGGCGACAAGCTCATCATGCATGGCGGTGAGGGCACCGCAGGCGGCGATTACGAGCTTAAACGTGTCGGCTGAACCTGATGCAATATAAGGAGGTCCGTATGAAACGAAGAATTATCAGCCTATTGCTCACTGCCGCAACGGCACTGTCGTTTGCCGTTCAGGCTGACGCAGCCGAGCTTAAAGTCTCGGAAAGTGAGCTGCCCGAATACTGTACCGCTCGTTACGGATATGAAGATATGAAACTTCGGTCTAATACCGAAGGCAGACAAAAGCTATATGATGCACTGTTCGACCTCTGCTGTGAGGTGTGGACAGGCAATGAGGATTATGAGGTCGATGGATTTGTCCAGAGGCCGCTGGCAGGAGCGATCAATTTTTCTCAGCTCGGACTTACGTCTGATGAGGCAAGATCGGTCTATTATACCTTCCGCAATGATAATCCTCTGTTCTATTTCGTGAGCAGCAGGCTCACTGTCGGCGGTTACTCAAATAATCTGAATGTTTATTTTTGTGTTGAAGATGAGTATGCCAAGGCAGCCGACAGAAAGAAGCTTCAGGCTCAGATCGTTGACTTTATCGCTGATGTTAGCGAGGGCGCTGAGGGTCTCGAAAGAAAGTACGAGATCGCAAAATACTACCGCGACAAGCTCGTTGATATTGCCGAGTATGCTTATGTTGATAACGGCAACGGTACCTACAGTCCCGATAGTAGCGCAACTGCTCACAATATCCTCGGCATTATCACAAATGGCAGGGGCGTATGCGAATCCTATGCAAAGACCTTTGAGCTTCTGCTGAGCTACTCGGGAGTTCCGAATGCATTTGTCACAGGCAAAGGCAACGGCGGGGATCACGCATGGAACATCGCTAAGATGGACGACGGAAACTTCTATAACTTTGACGTTACCTGGGATGACAGCACTTACTCGTATGATTATTTTGCTGCGGGCTCGAAGTCCTTCGATGAGCAGCATTCTGCCGATACTCCCGACGGTACGGGCCCCGATTTTCTTTATGCTCTGCCCGATATCCCCGAGGCTGATTATGACGGCGTTACCGTGATCGAAGAGCCCGAGCCGCAGGTGAAGCTTGGTGATCTCGACGGCAGCGGTGTGATAAACATGAAGGATCTTGCCCTGATGCAGCGCTATCTCAACGGCTGGGATGTGAAGGTGAAGGAGGCAGCTCTCGACATGAACGGGGACGGCAAGGTCAACATGAAGGATCATGCCGAACTCGGTAAGTATTTGAATAATAATTTGGACTATTGATTTTTGTTGCTGATTTTGAGGTGCATTGACGAACATGAGAAGATTGATTACAGCTGTTATCGCATTGGCAGTTATGCTGTCAGCGCTTCCTTTGGAAACGTTTGCAGCCGAGCTGATCTACTACTCGATCGAAGTAGAAGGAATGCGGGATTTCGATAAGGCGCGGGAAATGTATGAATATGTTAACGAACTCAGAGAAAGCGTGGGGCAGCCGCCGCTTGCACTCGATCATGAGCTGACCGAGTGCGCGATGAAGCGTGCGCTTGAGACTACCGTATATTATTCGCATACCCGTCCTGACGGGAGCAGCTGTTATACGATATGCAGCAAGCTCAACGGCGAGAATATCGCAGCAGGCAGAGCAGATACCCTTGCGACCTTCGAGCAGTGGAAAAACTCCGACGGGCACTATAACAATATGATCTCGGAGAATTACCGCTCTATCGGTATTGGCTGTGTTTTTCATAACGGCAGATACTATTGGGTGGAGTCTTTCTCGATCGCTGCAACGAACGGTATGGAAACTGCCAAGGGCACAAGTGAGCTGAAGCATACTGTTCCCGTGGCGGAGGAAAAGGTCAGCATGGATCTGTATGTTGGCAATTTCCTTTACAGCGGTATGGATTATCCGCTGGATCTCGGCTCGGATATAACTCTGACTGCCGAAAGAGTAAACCCCAAGTTCGTGTATTATTCGTCGAGCATTGCTCCGTCAAGCTTTGTATGGAAGAGCAGCGACGAGAGCGTTGTCAAGGTCAGCAGCGGCGGAGTTGTGACTGCTGTGGGCGCGGGAACTGCTGTTGTAAGTGCGACTATCGCAGAGATCGGCTTTACCATGAAGCAGAGCTTCAGCGTCAGTGCCGATCTTTCAAAGGCGAAGATCACGGCTATTGAGGATCAGGAATACACAGGCTCGCCGATCACGCCCGAGCCCGTTGTGAACCTCGGTTCCGCTACACTTGTCAAGGGAAGGGACTATACAGTGTCCTACTCAAATAATACCCGTATCGGTACCGCGACCGTAAAGATCAAGGGCAAGGGCAATTACGAGGGCGAGGCAGAAGCAAGCTTCAATATCGTTGCTGCCGACATCTCGGGGCAGATCACTGCCAAGATAGATACCGAGGCATTGCAGGGGCTCCAGAGCACCGATGATTTTCTGAAAAAGTGCATCACTCTTTATAAGGGCAAGGAAAAGTTTGAGTACGGTGTCGATTATAAGGTCGATGCTTTCACCGTGGACGATAACGGCAGGCTCAAGAGCTTTAGTGTGAGCTACATAGGAGAAGGCGTTTCGGGCACCGAGGAGTTCTCCTCGATAAGCACCGCGAAGGTAGAGCAGGACGGCCGCCAGTATTATACAGGTGAGCAGGTGATACCCGCCATAAAGATCACCAAGGACGGCAAGACGCTTACAGAAGGCGTGGATTACTCTGTGACCCCTGTCAAGGACGGAGACACCCAAAATGCCAAGGCAGTCATAAAGGGGCTGAAAAATCTTTTCGGTTCGACAACGGTGAGCTTTGCGCTCGTCAAAGCCGAGAAGGGCGACCTTGACCGCAGCGGTGTTGTCAATATGAAGGATTACACTCTGCTGCAAAGATATCTTGTGCTCGATGATGCGGGCTGCGACCTCTACGCTGCCGATCTTGACAGCAACGGAAAGATCAATATGAAGGATTATGCACGGCTGCAAATGAAGCTCAACGGCATCATTTTATAATTGTTTACGATCACCCCACTGCTTTTTACAGGCGGTGGGGTATGTTGTTTTAATGTTTACAGTATGTTAAAAACTTTATGCGCCGATCACGCAACTACCTATATGAAAGCAACGATCATAGAAGGGGGCAAAGCTATGGAACAGCCGCAGCTCTTGTTTGAAAACATCTATGCCCGCACCCGAGATGCAGCGCTGAGATACATAACCTCAAAATGCCTGAGCATCAGCGATATCGACGATATATACCAGGATACGTTCCTGAACGTCTACCGTTCGGTCTGCAATATGAAGAGCGAGATCGAGAACGAAGAGGCGTTCGTTATAAACATTGCCAAGAAATGCCTTTCGCGTTATTACGGTGTGGCTGCAAAGCTTAGGGCGCAGGTGAGCATCGGGCTTTCAAGGCTGCCCGAGAAGAGCTCGACGGGTCAGCAGGCAGCCGAGGCCGATGTTGAGATGCTGGTGCTCGACCGCGCATTGTGTGACGATATCTTTGAGACGGTAAGCTCGATGTCCATAGATGTGCAGAGGATCATTTATATGTATTATGTGCTCGATATGCCGCTTTCGGCAGTAGGTCAGTCGCTGGGACTGCGTGAGGATCAGGTCAAGAACAAGCTTTACCGTGCGCTTGAACGGATCAGGAGAATGTACAAAAGGAGGGAAATGCTGTGACAGAAAAAGAGCTTATCAGGAAAGCGATAACAGAAAAAGCAGATGACCCTCTCAGGCATACTGCGGCGGATATCATCAGTCATGAGGGACGAGGCGCTCAGGCACATATCAGGAAGCGGCGCTTTACATTCATAACCGTAACAGCTGCGGCGGCACTGGTGATCGGTGCGGGAGTGCTGACCTTCCAAAAGCTGGCGGAACGGGATTTCGGAATTCCCGCTGCCCGCTCGGACGAGAGCAGCATAAGCGAATACCACAACAGCCGCACACACAAGGTCGAGAAGCTTTGTGACTATACGGGCATCACCGAGGGGCAGGGCAACACGATCACCAAGACTCCCTCTAATCTGCCCGATTATCAGGTCAGGATCGAGGACCGCGCGGTAACGCTGATAAAGAATGAGGGCGAAGATAAGATAAACCTGCTCGGTCAGGAGGATTACAATGCGGTCATAAAGGTGTATTCTGCCGACGTGACAGACGACGGAAAGGCGGATATCTGCATTGAAGCAAAGCCGTCGTTCGAGTCGGAGGATTCGCTCGTGTATATGTATGACGTTGCCGACACCTTCACAAAGCAGATCTACTACGTCCCGAACTATATGAGCTTCACGCTGAAGGACGAAGAGGATAAGCTTCTGCTCGGCATGAAGAGCATCAATGACGACCGCTATGAGTACATGACTGCACGTTATACGATACCCGAAAAGTATAACGAAGCAAAGCTGCTGTTCTTTGAAAGAGCAAGAGAAAGGTTTTTGAACGATCTTTCGTATTCGTCGGTCGAATACAGCGACGATGACGGGAACGGCGGTATGGACTTCCTTGCGAACGGGCTCTATTATTACAGTGCGAGAAGTCTCTCAAAGGAGAGCATGAAGGGAGATAAGGACCTGTATGCAAATGCCGAGAGGGTCCTCTCGATATTCGGGAAGGAGGGCGAGGCTGCGCCTTTGCAGCCCTATGAACAGCCTGAGCCTATAGGAAGAAGTGTTACAGGCGAGGAGTATATCCTCGGCAACAGCTACAGCGAGTATCTTGCTCTCAGCTGTGCGGGCGGTGATCCCGAGAGCGGAGAAGCAGATGAGATAGGCGTGCTGAGCCTTTACAAGAGCGTATCGGGCGAGATCTGTGTATATGTTTACACCAAGGATATATACGGCAAGCGCTGCGGCTACTGCTATAAGCTTTCGGAGGATAAGGCTGCGGGCATAGCGCTGAGAGACCTTATGCCCGACGATGCAGACAGTATCATTCAGGACAACAGCTATTACTGCGCCGACGAGACAGGGCTTTACAAGACCTCGGCAGCTCACAGAATGATCGCGCCGCAGGACGGAGCCTATGCTATAGCATACCACTTCGACAGAAGGGACGACGGACTGTATTTTATCATCGACAGCATTCAGCTGCCGAAGGACACGGAGTTCACGGACGGCGAGCTGTCTCTCTATCCTTCCTCCGAGCTCACGGACTACGGTGACCCTGTGAGACTGAAATGGGATACTCTGGCTTCTGCCGACGGCAAACGTGAGTTCAAGGTGACCGAGCTTGATAAGTTCGGTGAAGACACCACACTCAATCTACAAAGCACTCTGCAAACGAGCAGTACCGACAGGAGATATTATATATACGACTGCTATAGCTTCGGCGGGACCTATTTCGACAAAGAGTTCTCTTACCTTGCGGACTTTACCGCTTCAAATGCTGTCACCCGCCTTTCAGACGGTTCACAGATAAGGTTTGACAGATATTCGGACGTTTTCCCCGACGTTACGATCTCGATGACCGACAGCGCTGTTACCGTGACCGATGACAGCGGCACCAAGACGATCGTTTCCGATGTGAATGTCTTACGGGCATTTGCAGACGATCTCAACGGCGACGGGTACCCTGAGGTCATAGTCGAAAGCTCGAAGCTTGATCCCAAGACTGACGGCACAGTTACGGTCTATGACCTCGTCTCCGCCGAGCTGAGCGTAGCCGATGAGGGCGGAGCATACCTTGATGCGGGCAGAGAGTATCTTGCGGTCTGCCGCTATGATTACGAAAAGCCCGCTGACGGCAGGATCGTAAGTCCGAACGGAAGATCACTCAAAAAGTATTACGGTATATGGAGCTCCGATGCTTTTACGGGACATATAAGAGAAGAGGCGGAGAAGCTTCAGGATATCTGTGATAACGACCCCGACTGGGCAGACAGGATCGGCTTCAGATTTAATTCATACACGGATGATGCAAGAATAAACGTGGTCCTGGAAGGAAGATGCCTTGAGATAAGCGACATCCTGCAGGAGATCTTTAAGGTGCTCGACGAAAAGACCTATGATGTTCGCGTGTTTGACAAGGATGAGTGGGGCATTTTTTCAGGTGAGACAGGCTGCTTCTACTACATCAGTTCCACCGAAGATGACGGCTCGGGTAATGAATATCAGCAGGTAAAAGACAAGTTCATGATACTGTATAACAGTGATGATAACAGCTACTATATCATATGCACCGAGAGCGATTACTCCGATTGGGAGGACGGTACGATAGCGATGAAGCTTCCCGAAAGCTCTAACGAGGTGCTGAGCTTTATAGACCCGAAAGACCCGAAGTTCAAGGATGTCTCCTTTGACGGCGGCGATAACTTCACCGATAGCTTGCTCTATGATCTTGAAGTATCGAAAAAGCATCCGACAGCCGACTTTGGATTCATTTCACAGTACGGAGAGATAGAAGTAGGCGGTACGATCGGAGTATCTGACATCGGATCGGTAGAAATGAACATAGAAAAGGCAGATACAGCAGATAATGTAAGTGTTGAAAAGGTCGATATATCACTTGATATACAGAAAGAAGGATCGGCAGGAAGCTATGGTTGGTCAAACGACACGCTGGAGATCGGAACGTTCGGTATTGGAGAAACGAATGTTATTGATCTGAACGATTACTTCAGCTTATTGATCGATATCAGGATCAAATTGAAGATGCCCGACGGTTCAAGCAGGGTAGTACAAAGAAGTATCAGTGTATACCGCGGTGATGATTGACAGCTTGAAGAATTGACCTATATCCTGAACGGCGGAGCGCACTGTGATTTGAAACGGTGCGCTCCTGCTGTTTGTGAACACAGTGTAAATAAATGGTACTGCCGATTGACAATCCCATTAATTGGTAGTATAATACGAATATCAGCTTTTTAATGCGCCCCGACGTCAGCGCGGTATCGGCTGATAATACCTGAAAGGACGACCGTTATGTACTGTAACAACAACACAGTCTTTACATACGCATTTTTCGGCTTTAGCTTTTACTTTGCTAAGGTCTTGTTGCCGTGTGTGAGCTGAGTTGTGATATGTGACATATCGAGACTGTAAAGGCAGCTTGGACACGTTCCGGGCTGCCTTTTTGATTTGCGGGAACAGACGAACGGAAATACTCTGCCCGCGGAAAGAGACGGAGGAAAGCATCATGATAATCATTTTAAAGGACAAGGCAAACGAACAGCAGGTGACGGAGCTGATGGAGTGGCTCCACGGCTTCAACGTAAAGACAAATCTTGTTGAGGGCGTGCATTCGCGCATAATCGGTCTGATAGGCGATACTACCTCGGTAGATATCGACGCGGTAAAGGCGCGCAGCGTAGTTGAAAGCGTAAAGCGCGTGCAGGAACCGTATAAGAACGCGAACCGCCGCTTCCACCCCGATGATACCGTTATAGAGGTGGAGGGCAGACGTATCGGCGGCGGAAGGCTCGCTGTCATCGCGGGACCCTGCTCGGTCGAGACAGAGGATCAGCTGATGCGCACGGCTGTCGCGGTCAAGGAGGCGGGTGCCGACTTTCTGCGCGGCGGAGCATTCAAGCCGAGGACCTCGCCTTATGCGTTCCAGGGGCTCGGCAAGGAGGGCATTGATCTCCTGCTGCAAGCCCGCAAGGAGACAGGCCTGCCTATCGTTACCGAGATAATGGATCTCTCCGACCTTGATCTGTTCGCAGATGTCGATATCGTGCAGGTCGGGGCAAGGAATATGCAGAACTTCACTCTGCTCAAAGCACTCGGCCGCTGCGACAAGCCCGTGCTGCTCAAGCGCGGCCTTTCTGCGACTCTCCAGGAGCTGCTGATGAGCGCTGAGTATATAATGTCGGAGGGCAACAGCAAGGTGATACTCTGCGAGCGCGGCATACGCACCTACGAGCCCGAGACGAGGAACACCCTTGATATTTCCGCTGTTCCGCTGCTCAGGCAGAAGACACACCTGCCTATCGTGATCGACCCCAGCCACGCAACGGGCATCAATTCTCTTGTTGAGCCTATGTCTCTTGTAGCTGTTGCCGCGGGTGCCGATGCGCTGGAGATCGAGGTCCACATCGACCCGAAAAATGCATGGAGCGACGGCGCACAGTCCCTTACTCCCGAGCAGTTCGCCGCTTCGATGAAGAAGATCAGAGC
>CAMOFU010000012.1 GCA_946613705.1 uncultured Clostridia bacterium | reverse complement strand
AAGGTAACAATACTTTGCCATTGGTTTTCTACCTCCAAAATATTTGAATTCCGCACCTGAGCCGTCCGCCAAAGCAGGCGGCACAGCTGTCTGCGGTAACAATTTTATTATAACAGATTTTCCTTAAAAATACTATAGTTTTTCCGAATTTTTTACTTTGGATTTTTCCACAATATTTAGTGTTCGTTTTTATTTATTATGCACAAATTATAGTGATTTGCGCGGTTTGGCGCACTCAAAATTTACAATGTTCACAATAAATTTACATCGTGGATCAAGCAAGATCTACCGAAAGCAGGCAGCAGTCACCCTGTAGGCGAACAGTAAGTGTGCCGTCGGTCAGGCCGTTAGGCAGGGTGACGGCAAGCGGACGGAAGTCATCAAAGCTGTCTGTTGGGACAGAATCGATATGCAGCTCGGTATCATTACAGAAAACGGTCAGGTCCTTAGTTCCCATGAGCGAGCTGACCCAAAGAGTGAGAGTTTTCCTGCTCCTGAACGGCACGCCGTCAAATGTGATCTCGCTGCTCCAGCCCGTGCAGTGCAGGAAGCTCTCGCCGCATTTTTTTGAATATCTGATATCCGCATTGGTCAGCTTATCGAAGCTCACGGCTTTGAAGCTGTCTGCACGCATACCGACAGTCTCGCCATTCATATGCAGCTGTGCTGTGCAGCGGATATCCTCCGAGGAAGCGGCAGCAAGGAACTCGCAGTCGCAATCCTCTATAAGCATTTTTCCCGAGCGCTTATCGTAAATACGGAAGATGTGTTCGGGGGCATTGAGCGTGACCCGTCGGCTCTCCCCTGCCTTGAAGTGCTGACGCGAGAAGGCGCAAAGCTTTTTCAGCGGTCTCGGAACTGCGGAGCCGAAAGCTCTGAAATAGAGCTGCACGACCTCATCGCTGTCATAGCTTGAAGTATTGGTCACCGTGACCTGTGCGGTTACTCCCTCATCGGTCTGAGTAACGGAAAGGTCGGAATACTCAAACCTTGCGTAAGTCAGACCGTGGCCGAACGGGAACAGCGGCTTGCCCGAAAAATACATATAGGTCGTCCCGTTTGTTCGGATATCGTAATCCTCGATATCGGGCAGCTCGAGCTCTGATCTGTACCAGGTGAGCGGCAGCCTTGCAGCAGGTGGATTCTTGCCTCTGACAGTCTCCGCAACGGCTGTGCCGAGGTGGGGACCCGCGTGCGATGACCAGAGTATCGCGCCCGCATACTCCTCCCCCGAATCAAGTGCGTATGGATAGCTCGAGATAAGCACCAGCAGCGTGTTCGGATTGTGCATAGCCATTTTAAACGTCAGCCCGCTTTGTATATTCAGCGAGAGCGTTCTGCGGTCATAGCACTCCTTCGCCGTCTGGACGGGATGGTTGCCTGTGCAGCAGATCACAAAGTCGTTTCGGTCTGCGATATCTGCGGCGCGCTGCTCGCCCGAGCTTTCGATGTTGAGCTTGAAGAGGGTTTGGGCGGATAGTATCCGCCCAAACGCAGCGCTCACCTTTCCGTCCTCATCACAACATAGCCGCCTGTGATGCAGGAACTCCTCTATGACCGTCTTACCGTCAAATTCAAAGAAATTGAAGGTCTCGCGCGTGAACCAGTCATAGATGCGTCGGTTGTGCAGCCTGAGCGTATTATCGTCGAACAGCCTTACATAACGTTGATATTTGACCGAGAAAAGGTTCTTCCAGTTTTCGCCCCAGTCCTGAAGCTCAAACAGCTCGGCATCGGTAACGCGGTCTGCATCTGCGATGAGCGAGCCGTCCTCCTTAGCGGAGAGATACTTTCCGTTCGGACACATGACAGATACCCTGTCCCAGAGTGTATCATACTCAACTACCGAGCCCTGATATTCCCGCCTGATGCCTTCAAGCACAGAGACCTCCTCGGGAGAATAGCCCGTGTACCAGTCCATAAGGTTCTCGTCTGCAAGAGGCCCTACCACAGCTATATTCTCGGGTGTCTCCTCAACAGGCAGCAGCCCGCGGTTGGCAAGCATCACCATCTGCTCCCTTGCAGCGCGGAGATTTGTCTCTGTATGCTGCGGGCAGCAGATAACATCGTCGCCTATCTCATCGAATCCCGTCTTGTCAAGCTGCCCGAGCCGCAGCCTTGCTGCTATCGTGCGGGTGATCGAACGGTCGATATCTTCCCACGAGATCAGTCCCGTGTCAAGCGCCTTCCTTGCCGCCAGCGCTACGATCTCTTCGATATCCGTCATGCAGTCGCAGCCGCCCGTAAGCGAAAGCTTGTAGCCCTCCGAAAGCGTGTCGCAAAAGCCGTGCGCAGTCACGTTCTGCGAGAAGTCCCCGCCGTCGCTGACTACGAACCACAGTCCCCACTGTTCTTTCAGAAGAGTGTTCAGCTCGGGATTCATAACTGCGGGAAGCCCGTTTATCTCGTTGTATGCAGCCATGACGCTCCTCGCGCCGCCCCATCTTATCGCATTCTCGAATGCAGCATAGTAATACTCATATTTCAGATCGAGCGGGATATTCGCATTGCAGCTTCCGCGGGCAGCCTCGTTGTTGTTGGCACAAAAATGCTTGAGCGTAGGCACCGTCATATAGTACCCGTCCCGCTCACCCGCCATGCCCTTTGTGTAGGCTGCTGTAAGTGTACCCGCAAGCATTACGTCCTCACCGTAGGCTTCCTCGGTGCGCCCCCAGCGCGGGTCGCGCACCATATCAACAGTCGGTCCCCAGAGACAAAGTCCGCCGCGCTTGTCCCGATTATAATAGGCTCGCGCTTCCCTGCCCGCGATCTCACCGAGACGCTCCATAAGCTCGGCATCGAATGTCGCGGCCAGTCCGACAGGCTGCGGAAATACCGTAGACACGCGCTCGGGCTCCCTGCCTACATATCCGCGCGCGACCTCGGTGCCGACGAAAAACTCATCAAGCCCCAGCCGCTCAATGGCATTGTGATGTGTCGAGAGAAGCCCCAGCTTCTCCTCCTCTGTCATCTGCGACACAAGCTGTGCCGCTCTCTCGGTAAAGCGATCGGCAGTTTCCATATTCTCCTCCTTGTCATTTTACTTTCTCAGCCTATATTGAAAACCTCTTTCAAAAAAACGGACGGCCCGCCGTAACAGACAAATATACCTACAGCAGCAAGCGCAATGTACAATGCCAAAAGTGCAGCCGTGTATTTCCTGCCCTTTGCTGCTGTACGCTTTACAACATATATCTCCGATGGCAGTACTGCTGCCGGAAGGATCAACAGCAGGATAAAACCGAACAAGACCGAAACGCTTTTCTCAGACCCGAGATCATAATCATATCCCTTTGAATGACCTGTCAGACACATGAAGATCAAGCCGAAGCAGATCGGAAATGTGAATGCGGCAAAGCTCGTCCATACAAGATTCAGACAGTATACTATCCTGTTTTTCAATCCTCATCACCTCATGATCCGCAGCCGTACTACCACATGAAATCCTCCGCAGGCGCGTGCGGCATCGCAGATGCTTCCTCAAGAGCCGCCGCTTTTAATGCCTGCTTCTCTGCATCGGCTTCTGCAGCAAGCTCCTCGAAAAGCTCATTGATCGGCAGCACCTTTTTGAACACGGCTATTATCTGCTTCGGCAGCTTGTCCGAATATAACAGCTCACTTTCGGCAGGAAGAGTGACTGTCAGGGTCAGCGACTTCTTTTTGAAGAACCGCTCAGCCGCCCTGACCTCACACGGCTTGGGACGCTTGTATTCATCGCCGCCGAGAACGATGCCCGCACGCTCGATCCGCTTTAACTGCGAAAGCAGCTTTCCGTCGTCGGAAACGATCCGCCTGCGGAACTTCTCCATCACCGCCGCAGTCGGGTGAGTGAGCTTCAGCCCAAACACCGCCCCGTCGCCCGAGAGTTCAAAAAACATCGAGGGTGTCTTGCTCCAGTCCCACGCCTCATGCTTGACTATCAGCCACATATTCTCACGGTACTTTCTGTATGGCGGAAAATTAGGGTCTGAATAGATGCGTCCTGCCTTGCTCATCATTCCGTCTATCTTCATAAACGGCTTAGAGACAGCTTCACACAGCTCCTTCATCGGATGATAAACCTCGTTAAGATAGGTCTGCTTGTTTGCCTCGAACCATTCCTTTTCATTATGAATGCGGATATCCGCCATAAAACCGACCGCTGCGCGGGAAAAACCACTAAACATCCGATCTCTCCTTAAAACCCATCAGACAAAGAACTTTGCTTGAATACTATGTATATAAGTTTATAATTAAGTGTACTTCTTGACAGCACTCCAGGCTTCGAGCAGGCGCTCAAAGCTGAACGCGGCATTGGCCGGGCTGGTAGAGGGCAGGCAGACTGCCTCTCTGCCGACAAGCGGCTGCTGATACCTTCGGTATATCCTGTACGCCGCCGAACCGTTCGTAAAGATCGCTCCGATATCAGCCGCAGCAAGTATTGGGCTTATATCGGCAGGGACAACATTCCTTATCGAAGTATCGGACGAACCGATTATGTCACATTCGCTGATAACGTCCCACACCGCTATCCTGTTTTCAAGCAGCAGAAAGCGCTTGTCCGATACCGTTACAGGCAGCGGACAGCCGCACAGCTTTGCCAGCAGCTGCCAGAAACGATTGCGCGGGTGACCGTAGTAAAAGCTCTGTTCCCGTGACTTTACGCTCGGCAGACTGCCAAGTATCAGCACCTTGCTGCGGCTGTCATATACAGGCTCAAATCCGTGAACTATATGCTCATATCTCAAACAGGATCACTCCAAAAAAAGCCCCGAAAGCACAAAGTACCTTCAGGGCGGTAAACACTATCGCTTGTTATATTGCCGCATCATGTGAATGACGGTCTTGAAGCATTATCCCACTTTGAGCTGTTGATGAGATTACCGAGAGTCGTCATCCCAAGGTCGGCATCAAGCGCAGGATTGGGGTACTGCCCGACATAATCGAGCGAATTGAGTGTAGATGCCCACTGTGCGCAGGTGATCTTCTTTTCTGCATTTACATCCCAGCAGACACAGCCCGAATGGATACCGTTGTTGCCGAGAGCTTCCTTGCAGATAGATTCGAGCTGATCCGAATCGTTGAGCGAGCTTACCTCAATAGGGCCGTGCTTTACAACGGAACTGATCTTTCCGTCACAGGCAAGATCTGTCGCGGCATTGTTGAGCGCTGTGTAGGCATTCTTTGCGTTGGTGTTAGCAGCTCTCAGCTTGGACTTTCTTACATAGCCCATGATCGAAGGGACCAGTATCGCTGCAAGTATCCCGATGATAGCTATTACAACGATCAGCTCTACCAGTGTAAAGCCTTTTTGCTTGCTACTCATAATTATTACCTCCTCACTTCCCGCCTACATTATATCATTAACAGCGGCGAAAGTCAACCGAAAAACTCAATCGTTTTCGATTTTTAATAATTTTGTATTTGTTTGACATATTTTGAATTTAGTTTTTGTATATAATCACTATCGGTTGAAAAGCTAAATTTTTTAACATTTTATACAAAAAGTATTGAATGATAGAACAATTAATCGTCAAATCGTACTGCCGTATTTGAATTGATTTTTATAAACAGACTTATTTACGGACATTTATTCCGAATCGTATTGACAAAGACATTTGCTTTTGTTACAATAATAATATCTGAAGCTAAAGGAAGTGTACTTATGGTAGGAACGATCTGGGCGCTTGTACCGCCGCTTATCGCCATTCTGCTTGCACTGCTTACAAAAGAGGTTTACAGCTCGCTGTTTGTCGGCATACTAATGGGCGGCCTGTTCTATGCGGATTTCTCTCCCGTCAAGGCTATGAACCACATGATCGACGACGGCCTGGTGGCATCACTGGCAAGCCCTGGCAATGTCGGGATACTGATATTCCTCGTTATTCTCGGTACTATAGTGGCACTGATGAATAAGGCGGGCGGCTCGGCTGCATTCGGAAGCTGGGCACAGAAGCACATAAAGACCCGCATAGGCGCACAGCTGGCAACGATCGCACTCGGTGTGCTGATATTCATTGATGACTATTTCAACTGCCTCACGGTCGGAAGCGTTATGCAGCCGATCACTGCACGGCACAAGGTGTCGCGCCAGAAGCTTGCGTATCTGATAGATGCGACTGCGGCACCCGTCTGCATCATCGCTCCGATATCCTCATGGGCTGCGGCCGTAACGGGCTTTGTTAAGGGTGAGGACGGCTTCTCGCTGTTTATCAGTGCTATCCCCTACAACTATTATGCACTGTTTACTATAGTTTTCATGGTCGGCATCGTAGTGACTAAGACGGATTTCGGGCCGATGGCAAGATATGAAAAGCTTGCACAGCAGGCCGAGGAGATCTCCGACCGCGCCGAAAGCAAAGACAGCAAGGGCAGGGTCATCGACCTGCTTTTCCCGATCTTCACGCTGATAACAGCCTGCGTGATCGGAATGATATATACAGGCGGCTTCTTTGACGGCACAGACTTTATTGATGCATTTGCCAACTGTGATGCTTCAAAGGGGCTTGTTATCGGCTCCTCCGCTGCGCTGATACTTACTGTGCTGTTTTATTTGATAAGGCGCGTTCTGCCCTTCAAGGCGTGCATGGAATGCCTGCCCGAGGGCTTCAAGGCCATGGTGCCCGCAATACTTATACTGACCTTTGCCTGGACGCTGAAGGCAATGACAGACAGTCTCGGGGCAGCGGATTATGTTCATGACGTACTCGAAGGCTCGGCAGAAGGTTTCCACTCCTTCCTTCCCGCTATCATCTTTATTATTGCTGCACTGCTCTCCTTTGCCACGGGAACAAGCTGGGGCACATTCGGTATCCTTATCCCTATAGTGGTAAACGTATTCTCGGGTTCGGATCATACTATGATGATAATTTCGATCTCGGCGTGCATGGCAGGCTCTGTCTGCGGTGACCACTGCTCGCCTATCTCAGATACAACTATAATGGCATCGGCAGGTGCTGAATGCGTCCACGTCGAACACGTCTCGTCGCAGCTGCCATATGCGAACACAGTTGCGGTGATCTCGTTTATCAATTACATTATAGCAGGATTTATCAAGAACTGGGTGATATGCCTGCTGATCGGCCTTGTGATAACAGTATCATGTCTGTTTGTCATCAAGTATATCACAAACAGCAGAAACAACAAAGCAGCGGCTGCTTCGGACAGCTCCGATTAACACAGCTTTCCGAAGCATTGCACTAAGCGCAGCATGAGCACCCTTCTTCCTGAAACGGATGCCTATATGAAAGTTTTGCCCCGAAGCGTTTCAAACCGCTTCGGGGCATCGTATTTATTGTCCTCACCGAACAGATCCGTATCTGTCAGTTTTTATCACGATCCAAAAACACTTTTGAACCTGTTGCACCTGTTTGTCCCTGATACTTTCCGCTGTATGGATTCAATGCATGATCGTCCATTTCCGCAAAGACCAGCTGCCCTACTCTGCGTCCGCATTTAAGTTCTATAGCGCATCTGTTGGCATTATACAGCTCCAATGTTATCTCGCCCTTGAATCCGGGGTCTACCCATCCTGCATTTTGAATGAATAATCCCATTCTGCCAAGAGAGCTTCTGCCTTCTACAAATGCCGTCAGATCATCAGGCAGTTCAACATACTCCATCGTTGTTGCTAAAACGAATTGTCCGGGCAGGATCAAGTAAGTATCGGTTTTAATGGTTTTATAGTCTATCTTACTGTCAAGAGTAATTATTCCCGACGGAGTGTCATCAACAACACTGAATGTATCTCCTAACCGTATATCCACACTTGCGGGTTGTATTTGCTCTTTTGTGATCGGCTTGATCACCAAAGAGTTTTCTTCAAGCATTTTGATTATTGTTTTATCTGATAATATCATTTATGTTTTTAGCCCCTCTCAATGAATATCCGATTTGCATTTGCCCTCATTATAACACAGTATCGCTGCAATGTCAACAAAAACGCAGCGGCACCTCTGAGCAAACATCGAAAAAATCACGGCATAATACTTCTATATCCGTACCCGCTTTATCGAGGCAGGTGCTTTTCAGGATCATCTTATTGCAAATGCTGTTTATCGCAAAGAGCAAAGAGCAAAGAACAAAAATCATTCTGTAACTGCTCCTTAGTGTATAATAATCGTAGGCAGATCATGACTTGAAAAATGAAAAACATATAAGTCTGCACCATTATACGATCCGGAGCGCGGCAAAGTCTGCCTCCCGCACAAAACAGGGCGCGACGGCATTGCGCGCCGCCGCTGCGGCTCGGAGAGATTGCAAAAAGCCGAAAAATATGTTATAATCATATTATCACATATACGGAAGCCTAAGCCTGAACAGATGCATCAAGGAGGTCAATCATGAGTTACAGATCATTATTTCTGAAAAAGGTCGCTGCAGCCGCGTGTTCGGTGCTTATTGCATCGGCAAGCCTGCCGGCAATGTGTGTTGTTTCCTCGGCAGGCGCGGTGATCGGGGCGGGTGCCGAAAGCACTGTTATATCACGGAACACATTGAAGGGTGCGACCCTTACGCTTACGGGCGAGATAGGCATAAACTTCTATCTTGATATTCAGGATACCGAAAGCTTTGACAGTGTGATCCTGAAAGGTCCGAACGGTGAACTGACGGAAGCAGCCGATAAGATAGCCTGTGAAAGCTCGGGGCTTTATGCAGGACTGTATAAGCTGACCTATCCTGTTGATCCGTCACAGATCGATGAATCAGTTTCGGTATGTCTGATGAATGGCAATGAAACCGTACAGCTTTACGGCGCTGACGGAACGGAATACGATTCCGACTGTGCCGATCTCAGCGTCAGAGAATATATCGAGTCTGTTCAAAACGATGAAAACGCAGCATCCGATCTTTCAGCGCTTGCAAATGCGCTTGATGTTTACGGCAGGTACTCGGGTGTTCAATTCAAAGATGCCGCCGACCCCGAGCTTGATGCCGTCCTCGCGGATATAACCGCAGAAGATCTGAGCAAGTACAAATACGAGATCAATGGTGAGCTGCCGAGCGGTGTTTCTATCGTCGGTGCATCGCTGCTGCTGGACTCGAAGACTTCCTTCAGAATATATTTTGACAAAGACCCTGTCTCTGCTTCAATTGACGGAAACACTGCAAAGATCACGGAAAAGAACGGTATGTATTACATCGAGCTTCCAAATATAGCCGCCCCCGATCTGGACAGCAAACATCAGGCTGTGATAGGCGGCTGCACCATAGATTTCAGTGCCTTGTCCTATGTATACAGCGTGCTGAGCAGCGAGGCCGACAGCTCTAAGAATATAGTCAAGCTTGTAAAGGCTCTGTATGCATACAGCTTTGCTGCCGATATGTATTTCGGGGCCTCGTCGGGAAACGAGCCTTCTGTAACCGATGCCGAGCTTGTGCTGACCGATAACGGCGATGATACCTATACCTTTGCATACGGCAATGACACCTTCACGGCATTGTATACGCCCTACATCGGCGGTGACTGGAAAATATATGATTCTTATAAGATAACGAACCGAGCTGATATGGTCATCATCTGCGAGAAGCTTTTGAAGCTGAACAAGGTAAGAGGACGCATCACGCAATACCGTACTGCCAAGGATATGGCAGACGAATGGGAGGTACACAACCGCGGCTATGCGATCGCCCTGAGCCTTTCGATGACCGATGCTGCTGCACGGCTCAAGGATGTTGATATGGACAAGAAGGATCAGGGAAAGACCTTTGATGATTTCATAGCAGATTATCTCAAAGAAAAGGAAGGGTAAACTGCTTCTGATCCCTGCCGAAAGCAGCATGAGCCACGAAGAAAGGCTTGCGGCTGTTACGGGCAGGAAGACTCCCGAGGGGGCAAGGATAAATGATATACTACAGGACATACTGTTTGGGAAGACAGCATCAAATAAGCTTGCCAGCTCGTTAAAGGAGCTTGAACAGGATGATATACGCAGGCTTTCGGAGGTCTGCGACAGCATATTCGGCAAGGACTGCAAAAACGAGGACAAGACGGCAGAAGGGCTTTACAAGGTGAAGAACTACGGTCACAACGGCAGACTGTACGAAGACCCCGCAGCCGCTGCGAAGAAAGAGGCAAAAAAATAAGAACGTCAAGGCAAAAGGAAATATCACAGGCAAGAGCGAAAAAAAGCGGAAACAAATGCCGCAGCGAAAAAAACGAATAAATAAAAAACAGGGAACTGCTGCACTGTGCGGCAGTTCCCTGTTGTGCTTATGCAGATCATTGCGAAAAAAGTGTAAGCCGAATCAGTCCTTGACCATTTCTCCGCCCCACTCAACGACCGTAAAGCCCTTTCTCTCGAAGCCTTCCAGCTGCTGCGGCTCGATATCCACAGGAAGGGCGAGCGGCTTGAAGGCCATGAATACTCTGAGCTCGCTGTCGGGCACGGGATCGATAAACAGCTTATTGTTTTCGGTATAGCGGTCGTACTGGAAGGAGATAAGGTTAAACGGGCTCTGAATAAGATACGGCAGCCAGTATACGATAAATTCGTTCATCTCATCTTCGTTAAGGCCGAGAAGAGTGAGCTTTTCTCTGAGGAATCCCTCCGAGTCCTCTCCCCTTACGCAAAAGCCCTTGCTGAGATCGTACTCATAGGGGGTATCGTTAGCGTCCCAGAAAAGGTATCTGTGATGCGTTCCGTCCTCCTTGTTTACGAGTGAACCGTCAGGATATGCTGTAACGTTCCAGCCGTTGTTATACTTAGGATATGTAGTCAGCGGCTCTCTCCCGACAAGCTCCAGCTTAACGCTTATATCGGTTTTCTTTTCGGGGTACAGATAGATAACAGGCTTGCCCGTGGCTGTGACCGTATCGTCAAGAAGCTTAAAATCGGGATACTCTCCGTATCTCTGATAATACATTTCACCGAAATCATCATACGTTGCAAAGTCGCTGCTGTAGTCAAGCGCACCGATATACACCCAGCCAAGATACTGTCTGTTATTGACCCGCGTTTCTATAAAGCCCCATGTTTCGCTGCTGTCGGTGCCGAGAAGTGTCATAACATCTCTGCATTTCATGGAAGTGACAGTCTCGGCATCAGACTTGGGACCCGTTCGCAGATAGCACTCCTCGGCGACCAGATAATAATTGGTCAGGCTGCCGAAATACATCAGCTCGGGCTGAAACAGACTGTCGAATTTCGGATAATCGGGAGTATCGTCGGTGAGGGCTACATCATACGAATTGACCCAGCCGTATCTGCCGCCGTAGGTTATAAAATACCATGCCCCCGGGCCGCTCTTGTAGGTCAGCTCGGTAAACTCGACCGCATATGTACCTATCGGCAGTACGAACGAATAGTCGATATCATTTCTCGGTGCAGCATAGATCTTTACCCCCGCATAGCCGATCGTGGAAAAATACACATCTCTGCCGTAACCAATATACTGCTTGGGCGGCGCATAGTCATATCCGACATCGGCAAAAGAATCCAGCTGCATATAGCCGACATCCTCACTGCGCTTTTCCGTTGTCGTTGTAGTTCTGCTCTTAGAGGTGGTCTCTGTCTTCTTTGACGCGGTGGTTGCAGAAGTCGTCTTCTCTGTCTTTTTCTCGGTCTTCTGCTCGGTCGGTTCGGTTTTCTTGGTCGTGGTGCCCGCAGTGGTCGTTTCGGTGTCGGAACTCGTCATACTGCTGTCCGCCGTTGTTATCGTTGTCGTTGTCGTTTCCGATGCTGCCGAAGTTGTCGGCGCAGCAGTAACAGCAGTGCTGTTCTCATCCGAAGACGAAGATGACGCAGCGGCATCTTCAACGATCTCTGACGACTTGGAGCTGCTGCTCCCGCACGAAACAGCCGAAAGCGAAACAGTAAGTGCAGCAAGCAAGGTCACAAACCGTTTGACCGATATGAGCCTGAATGTTTTTTTCATTCAACTTCCCCCCAAGCTTATTTGGTATTTGCGCATTCTACAGCCTTTGCCCAGCCCGCAAGATGCTCATTTCTCTGAGCCTCGGTCATGACGGGCGAGAACTTTTCAAAGCTGCCGCCGAGCGAGAGTATCTCGTCCCTGCCCGACCAGAACCCTACGGCAATGCCGGCAAGAAACGCTGCGCCGATAGCAGTTGATTCTACATTTTCGGGACGTGTGATATCTATGCCGAGGATGTCCGACTGGAACTGCATCAGGAAATTGTTGGAGCTCGCTCCGCCGTCCACTCTGACTGAGCCGAGCCTGCCAACGTCCTCCTCCATTGCCTTCAGCACGTCGGCAGTCTGGTATGCGATCGCTTCAAGCACAGCTCTGACAATGTGCGCCCTCCCCGAGCCGCGGGTAAGCCCTGTGATGACTCCCCTTGCATCGGGATTCCAATACGGCGCTCCGAGACCTGTAAATGCAGGGACTATATACACGCCCTCGGTCGAGCTGACCGACACAGCAAGCTTTTCGCTCTCCGCTGCCGAGCTTATCAGCCCCATCTCATCTCTCAGCCACTTAACTGCCGCTCCCGCGATGAACACCGAGCCCTCGAGCGCATATGTTACCTCATTCCCGATGCCCCAGCCTATAGTAGTAAGCAGACCGTGACCCGAATGCACGGGGCTGCTGCCTGTATTCATCAGCAGGAACCCGCCTGTGCCGTAGGTGTTCTTTACATCGCCGCTGCTGAAGCATTTTTGCCCGAACAATGCAGCCTGCTGGTCACCCGCACAGCCTGTTATCGGTATCTCGGCACCGAAGAGCTCGGCGGAACACATACCTATCATGCCGCTCGACGGGACTACCTTCGGAAGGATACATTCGGGTATCCCGAGAAGCCCGAGTATCTCCCTGTCCCATTCAAGGGTGTTGATGTTGAAAAGCATCGTCCTTGAGGCATTGGTAACATCGGTCGCATGGACTGACCCGCCCGTGAGCTTCCATATGAGCCAGCAGTCAACGGTACCGAAAAGTATCTCGCCCCTTTCGGCACGTTCGCGCACGCCCTCGACGTTTTGAAGTATCCACTTTATCTTAGTAGCGGAAAAATACGGGTCGATAAGCAGACCTGTCTTGTCGCGGAAAAACTTCTCCAGACCCTGAGCCTTGTAGCCCTCGCAGATATCGGCTGTGCGTCTGCACTGCCATACTATCGCGTTGCATACGGGCTCGCCTGTATTCTTATCCCACAGGATAGTCGTTTCACGCTGATTGGTTATGCCTATCGCAGCGATATCCCCGGCAGAAGCGCCGCACTTTTCAAGCACTCCCCTTGCAGCCTGAAGCTGCGATGAAAAGATCTCATTCGCATCATGCTCTACCCAGCCGTTGCCGGGGTATATCTGCGTGTATTCCATCTGGCTGACACCGACCGCCTTGCCGCTCTTTTCAAACAGCACCGCACGCGACGATGTAGTGCCCTGATCGAGAGAGAGAATATACTTTGCCATTGTTTTTATCCTCCTTGCTTTATCACGTTGCAGACCGTTATTTATCAAGTGCATCAAATGCCTGCCTGAGACTTCTGACACCTATCAGCTTTATGCCTATCCTGCTCGTATCTATCCCTTTGAGCGACTGTGCAGGCAGGATACACCTTTCAAAGCCCATTCGCTCTGCCTCCTTGACACGCTGCTCGCTGTAGCTTATAGCCCTCAGCTCTCCGCCCAGCCCGATCTCACCGAAAGCTATCGTTTTCTCGTCCACGAGCTTGTCCCTCAGCGATGAATACAGTGCAAGCGCTATCGACAGATCGGCGGCAGGTTCGTCAAGCTTCATACCGCCGACAACATTTATATACACATCAAGTCCGCCGAAGAAAAAGCCAAGCCTTTTTTCCAGCACGGCGATAATAAGATACATTCGGTTATAATCAAAGCCGTCGGCAGTTCTGCGCGGAGAGGAAAAGCCGCTCTTTGACACCAGCGCCTGCACCTCTGCAAGTATCGGTCTGCTGCCCTCCATGATACAGGCAACGCAGCACCCCGAAACATCTGTGGGTCTGCCCGCAAGAAGCAGCTGTGAAGGATTTTCGACCTGTTCAAGCCCTCTGTCGCGCATCTCGAACACGCCTATCTCATTGGTAGAGCCGAAGCGGTTTTTGACTGCCCTCAGTATTCGGTAGGACAGATTCCGCTGTCCCTCGAAATACAGCACCGCGTCAACGATATGCTCCATGACCTTCGGGCCTGCTATAGCGCCGTCCTTGTTCACATGGCCGACGATAAAAAACGGTATCTCCTCGCTCTTAGCCGTGCGCATAAAAAGATTCGTGCATTCTCTCACCTGCGAGACCGAGCCCGTCACCGACGAGAGCCCCTGAATGCTCATCGTCTGAATGGAGTCTATAATAACTATCTCGGGCTTTTCCTTGACCACGGTATCACAGATCGCCTCGCAGTCATTCTCAGCAAGAAGATAAAGATTCTCGGTATCGACACCGAGCCTGTTTGCTCTCAGCTTTATCTGCCTTGCACTCTCCTCGCCCGAAACATACAGTATCGTGTGATCGTCCCCGAGATACTGGCAGATCTGGAGCAGCATCGTAGACTTGCCGATACCCGGCTCACCGCCCAGCAGCACAAGGCTGCCCTTTACCAGTCCGCCGCCCAGCACTCTGTCAAGCTCACTCAGACCTGTAGAGTACCTCACCTCGTCATGGCTCGCATCAACGCTGCCGATGCCAACGATAAGCTCTGAAAGATCTCTTGCCGAACGCGGTTTGCCCTTTCCGCCCGATGCAGCCGAAACTGCGGGAACGCTCTCCTCAAAGGTGTTCCACTCTCCGCAGTCGGGGCAGCGGCCGTTCCATTTTGCAGATTCATAACCGCACTGACTGCATACATATACCGATCTTGCTCTTGCCATAAACGCCTCCGAAAACTACTTTTCATTATTGATATTATATCATTAATTCTCGTCAATGTCAAAACTTTTTTACAATTATTCAAAAAAATATCCGCAAAGTCTTGATTTTTGGACAGTTATATGTTATAATCCAATTAAGAAGGCAGGTTTGGAGCGTTTCAAGCCTGACCTTCCATACGACTGACGGACAAATATCAAATAAAAAGGAGGAAGCTTTATGCAGAAGAAGTTTTATGTATCTGCGACGCAGGACGGTGCTGCTCCGAGCTTCAACCGTTTTTCGCGTATAGATCAGCTGAACGAGCTGATCTCACAGGGGTGGGTCATCAAGCAGTATTTCAACAACAGCGAGGGTGAGTTTTTCCTTATCGAGAAAAACTGAGCTGAGCCGAGTCGGTAAAAAAGGAGGATATTATGGATGTTCAGGCGCTGAATAACATCTCTTACGGTCTTTATGTGCTTACAGCAGCAGAGAACGGAAAGCTTAACGGCTGCATCATCAATACCCTTTCGCAGGTGACCAACGCTCCCCTGCGTGTTTCGGTCACCGTCAACAAATCTAATCTCACCTGTGAAATGATAAAGAGAACAGGTGTGTTCAATGTGTCCATTCTCGATGTGAATGCCGATTTCTCAGTATTCAGGCACTTCGGCTTTGCCTCGGGGAGGGATACCGACAAGTTTGCAGACAGGGAGTATAGGCTGTCGGAGAACGGTCTGCCGTATCTTGACAAGAACACCTGCGCATATGTTTCGTGCAAGACAGCGGATATCGTCGATCTGGGAACGCATCTGATGTTCATTGCCGATGTTACCGCCGCCGAGAAGCTGTCCGACTCAAGCCCGATGACCTATGCCTATTATCATGCGAACGTCAAGCCGAAGCCGACTGCCGAGAAAAGCGCTGATTCGGGAGAACGCTGGGTATGCAATATCTGCGGCTATATTTACGAAGGGCATCTGCCCGATGATTTTATCTGCCCGCTGTGCAAGCACGGAGCAGCTGATTTTTCACGCATAGATGACGGCGGGGCTGATGCTTCGGCTGAAACCGCCGTTCCCGAAAAATGGGTATGCTCCGTATGCGGTTATGTATACGAAGGAGAGCTGCCGAAAGACTTTGTCTGTCCGATCTGCGGAGTCGGGGCAGATCAGTTCAAGCCGCTGTAACGATCCCGCAGCCGCCCGTCTGTTTATTCAGTCGGGCATTTGCCTTTCAGGCACAGATCAAGATGATGTTTATATTCGGAGAAGGTTATAGTATAAATGAAGAAAATACAGATGTTTACTGACGGTGCCTGCTCGGGCAACCCCGGGGCAGGCGGCTGGGGGACGATACTTCGTTACGGCGGGCATGAAAAAGAGCTCTCGGGCGGAGAAAAGACTACCACAAACAACCGTATGGAGCTGACTGCCGTTATAAAGGGGCTTGAAGCACTCAAAGAGCCCTGCGAGGTCGAGCTGTATACCGATTCAAAGTATATAGTTGATTCGGTGACAAAGGGCTGGGCAGTCAAATGGAGAAACAACGGCTGGATAAAGCCCGACAAGAATCCCGCACTCAATCCCGACCTGTGGGAGAGACTGCTTGATCTGCTCGATATCCACAAGGTCGATTTCAACTGGGTAAAGGGGCACGCAGGTCACCCCGAAAACGAAAGATGTGACAGGCTGGCAGTTGCCGAAAGTCAGGCTGCTAAGAATAGATAGATGAAATGTGTATAGTATAGGAGCTGCTTATGGCACCGATAGAAAAGCATGGATCGCTAAAAGTTAATAACGATCGGCTCACCGATGCTTACGGGCAGCCCGTGCGGCTGTACGGTATGTCTACTCACGGACTGGCATGGCGGCCTGAATATGTCTGTGAAGAGACCTTTCGGGCACTGCGTGATGAATGGGGTACCAACACAGTCAGGCTCGCTTTGTATACCCACGAATACCACGGCTACTGCACCGACGGCGACAAAGCAGTGCTGCGCGGAATTCTGTACAAGGGCATAGACCTTGCGGTGAAGCTCGGAATGTATGTCATTGTTGACTGGCACGTTCTCGGGGAGTTCAGTCCTCTCGTATATGCCGACGAAGCCGAGGTGCTTTTTGAGGAGCTCACACGCAGATACGGCAGCTGTCCGAACCTGATCTATGAGATATGCAATGAACCCAACGGAACAGCGGAATGGCATGATATCAAGGAATACTCCGAAAGGGTGATCCCTGTCATCAGGAGGAATGACCCCGAAGCTGTTGTGCTCGTCGGCACGCCCGAATGGTCGCAGCACTGCGATCAGGCACTTGCCGAACCGCTCGGGTTTGATAATATTATGTACACCTTTCATTTTTATTCCGCAACGCATCACGACCGGCTGCGCAGCAGGCTGATAAACTGCCTTGATGCGGGTCTGCCCGTATTCATCAGCGAATGCAGCATGACCGAAGCCTCGGGTCACGGAAGGACAGACCTTGAGAGCAATGACAGCTGGTTTAAGATCATCGACAGATACGGGCTGAGCTATATAGTCTGGAGCTTATCTGCTTCCCGTGAAGAGAGCGGCGTTATACAAAACGGCTGCGGGAAGCTCTCGGGCTGGACTGATGACGACCTTAAAAGCACAGGCAGATGGTTCAAGGACAGATTTTTGTCCGAGAACGATTGATCTGCCATAGACTCAATGCACAGAACAGGAGCAGATCATGACCCTTTGCGATATGCACACGCACTCATCTTATTCACCCGATGCCGACAGAGATGCCGATATCGGCTCAATGGCCGAAACAGCGGCAAGGCTCGGGCTTGAATACATAACAGTTACAGATCACTGTGACTGCAATTTCTGGTACGGTGAAAACGAATATGAATATCCGCAGTATCAGCAGCAGGACAGCATGATGTTCGGTTCGGGGCATTATGCGGTGAGCAGTATTCGTGAGGCAGGCAGGCTGAAAGAAAAGTATCCGCAGCTGCTTTGCGGAGTCGAGCTCGGTCAGCCGCTGCAAAACACTCGGGCAGCAGAAGCTGTGTCGGCAATGAAGGAACTCGATCTTATGATCGGTTCGCTGCATATGAATACAGGCAAGCCCGATTTCTACTGGTTGAAGTACAGCAGCATGAGCCGCAGCGAGATAACGTCGCTGCTCGAAGATCACTTTGACGAGCTGCTTGAAATGTGCAGGGTCTCAGACTTTGATGTGCTCGGGCACCTTACTTATCCGCTGAGATATATCGTCGGTGAGAACGGAATAGATGTGGACATGAACAGATACACCGATATTATACGGGAAATATTCACGGCGCTCATCGAACGCGGAAAGGGCATCGAGATCAACACCTCGGGACTCAGGCAAAAGTACGGAAGGACCTTTCCCGAGCTCGGATATGTCAAGCTGTTCCGCTCGCTCGGCGGCGAGATAATAACTCTCGGCTCCGATGCCCACAAGCTTTCCGACATTGGCGCGGGATTGAATGAGGGTGCAGAGATAGCACTTGAAGCGGGCTTCAGATATACGGCTGTTTTCAAGCAGCGCAGACCCGAATTTATAAAGCTCGGATAATGATCGTATAAGCTCCCGAAACGGTCAGACGATCGTTTTGGGAGCTTTTGTTTTTTTCTCTGCCGACCGACTGTAATGCCCCTGTTACGATACTTGTCTTTTGTTATACTGTGCCATTTGAAGCACACCGTTGTTAATTTGACTATTTCTATCTTTCCGCCGAGCATTAAACTGTGAAATGTAATGATTTTTTGCAGGAACAACAAAAACAACTTGCAAAATCGCAGAAGCAGGTATATAATAGTATAGGTGTAAAAAACAGCATCGTATCTGTGATGCGGCTTAAAAACCGCGCTGATACAATGCAATTCATAATATATCATTTTTCGGAGGAATCGGAAATGCAGCTTAGTGAAATGAATAAGGCACAGCTTGAAAAATTCAGAGATGAAGCAAAGGCAGAGTATGAGGGCTATAAGGCACTCGGTCTGAAGCTCAACATGGCAAGAGGCAAGCCCTCGTCCGAGCAGCTCGATCTGGCAATGAAGATGCTTGCAGCCGTAAACAGCTATGATGCCGACTATAAGGCTTCTGACGGGACAGACTGCCGAAACTACGGCGGCCTTGACGGTATCGTCGATGCAAAGAACCTCTTTGCTCCTATGCTCGGAGTAAACAACGATGAGCTTATAATCTGCGGAAATTCAAGCCTGAATATAATGTATGACATGATAATGCGCTGCTATGTGTTCGGTGTTGACGGCAAGCAGAAGCCCTGGAAAGATCTGCCGAAGGTCAAGTGGCTCTGCCCCGTACCCGGTTATGACAGGCACTTTGCTATCACCGAGCAGTTCGGCTTTGAGATGATAAACATTCCCACCGACAATAACGGCCCCGACATGGATATGATAGAGAAGCTGGTCGCTGAGGACGATTCTATCAAGGGCATATGGTGTGTTCCGATGTACGCAAATCCGACGGGTATCACATATTCTGACGAGGTGGTAAAGCGTTTTGCAGCTCTCAAGCCCGCAGCCCATGATTTCCGCATCTTCTGGGATAACGCTTACTGTATCCACCACCTGACAGATCATCCCGATAAGCTGCTCAACCTGCTTGACGAGTGCAAGAAGCTCGGCTCCGAGGATATGGTCTATGAATTTGCATCGACCTCGAAGATCACATTTGCAGGCGGCGGTGTCGCAGTAATGGCTGCATCGGTCAGGAACGTTGAATACATCAAGTCGCTTATGACGATACAGACTATCGGATACGATAAGATCAACCAGCTCCGCCATGCTAAGTTCTTCGGCTCCTATGAGGGGCTTATGGCTCAGATGGAAAAGCACCGCGCGATCATAGCACCCAAGTTCAAGGCTGTGCTCGATGCCCTTGACAGTGAGATAGCTCCCCTCGGTATCGGTTCATACACTCGTCCGAACGGCGGTTACTTTATAAGCTTTGACACGCTTGACGGCTGTGCAAAGCGCGTAGTTTCGCTCTGCAAGGAGGCAGGTGTTGTATTGACGGGGGCAGGCGCTACATTCCCCTATAAGAAGGATCCGAAGGATTCCAATATCCGTATCGCACCCACACTCCCGCCCGTTTCGGAGCTGGAGCAGGCTATGAAGGTGTTTGTCTGCGCCGTTAAGCTTGCCAGCGCCGAGAAGCTGCTTGCAGAAAAGTAATGCTTTTTTGACCTGTTTTCATTTGCCGATCGGTATTCACAGTTCGCCGCCCTGTTCACAGGAACAGAGCGGCGTTCTCCGTTTACAGAGGTGTTTAGAACCGTCCCGCGAGCTGATTGTAACCTATGATCGGCTTTATGCATAGAATGAAGTGTAGCAACTATTTCGGAGGGGTAAAATGAACAAACTGAATGTGCTTTGCGTCGGAGGAGACGCAAGGATGATATATACCTGTGAAAAGCTGTGCGAGTCGATGCAGGTCTACGCTTACAAAACTAAGGCACGGCCGAAAGGAGCGTTAATGCTCGAAAGGCTTTCAGACATGAGTGAGAAGGCGGACGTTCTTGTTCTGCCGATGCTGAAGGGAGTAACGTGTGACAACGGAACCGCTCTGCTTCCCTGCTCTGACGGGAATGCCGAGCTGAACGAGCTGGCGGATAAACTCAGCAGCGGAGCACTTGTTGTCGGCGGACTTGCAGATGAGAGCATTGCCGACTTCTTTACAGAAAGAGGTCATCAGTTTACCGATTACTTCAATCGCAGTGAGCTGATAGTAAAAAACTGCATACCCACCGCCGAGGGAGCTTTGATGCTTGCTATGCAGGAGCTGGCAACGACGGTGTTCGGCGCTCGAGTCCTTATCACGGGCTACGGAAATGTAGCCAAGGCAGCAGCAAGACTTTTTGCAGCGGTCGGTGCTGAGGTGAGCTGCGCCGTCAGGAAGCCTTCGGCGGCAGCAGAGGCTGAAAGCAATGGTCATAAGGCGATAGCGATAAGCAGCCTTGACAGGAACATCGACGGATATGATATCATCATAAATACCGTTCCCGCTCTTATCATCGGTGAAGCTCTGCTCGAAAGGATCGGCGGCAGATCTCTTGTAATAGATCTTGCATCAGCGCCCGGCGGTGTTGACAAGGAAGCAGCATCAAGGCTCGGAACAAGATATATACACGCACTTGCTCTTCCGGGAAAGGTAGCTCCCGTGACCGCAGGCAGGTACATTGCCGAGGCGGTCGAAAACATCATATCCGAAAGGGGAATCTGAAATGTCATTGACAGGCATAAGGCTCG
Organism: uncultured Clostridia bacterium; assembly: GCA_946613705.1. Taxonomy (GTDB): domain Bacteria; phylum Bacillota; class Clostridia; order Oscillospirales; family Ruminococcaceae; genus FB2012. The sequence goes on along the minus strand of CAMOFU010000012.1, from coordinate 301 downwards.
GCTTCGCATTGACAGGTTCGTTCTGCACCTTTGAAAAAGCATTCAAGGCCTGTGAAGAGCTTGTCGGGGCAGGTGCCGAGGTTTATCCTATTATGAGCTTCAACGCAGCAGGAATATCAAGCAGGTTCGGAAGAGCGGAGGATAATATAAAACGTTTTGAAGACATCTGCGGACATGAGGTGATAAAAACGATAGAAGCTGCCGAGCCGATAGGTCCAAAGAAAATGTTTGATATCCTTGCAGTGGCACCTTGCACATCCAATACTGCTGCAAAGCTTGTCTGCGGGATAACCGATACACC